>CACWGK010000051.1 GCA_902760415.1 uncultured Lachnospiraceae bacterium | reverse complement strand
TGCGATGAGGCGATTTGCCTCGGCTGGGTCGCACTTACCCTTCATTTCTTTCATTACGTAGCCAACGATTGCGCCGACTGCCTTGCCCTTGCCGTTCTTAATATCTTCAACAGCTTTTGGATTTGCTTCGATTGCCTTCTTTACAACTGCTTCGAGCTCTCCTGAATCGGCCTTTGTTGACAGATTATTATCAGCAACATACTTTACTGGGTCAAGATTGTCAAGGAATACTGCTTTTTCGAAGACTTCCTTCGCTACAGCGTTATTGATTTCCTTTGACTCTACAAGGTTTATGAGTTTTGCAAGATTCTCGGCTGAGAACTTAAGACCGTCTGCATCGAGGTTATGTTCCTTCATGAGACGCTGCGTCTCTACCATCAGCCAGTTGGATGCTTTCTTAGGATCTGCTCCTGCAGCAACTGCTCCCTCGAAGATTTCTCCAAGCTTCCTCTCTCCTGTTATCTGATCTATATCGTAATCTGGAAGGCCATACATTTCTTTGTATCTTACCTTCTTCTCATCCTTGAACTCTGGCTGCGCAGCCTTGATCTCAGCTATCCATTCATCACTTACGATGATTGGTACGAGGTCTGGATCTGGGAAGTATCTGTAATCCTGAGCATCTTCCTTTGATCTCATAGGATATGATACACCTTTTTCATCATCCCAACGACGAGTCTCCTGAATTACCTTTTCGCCACTCTCGATAATATCCTTCTGGCGGTTTACCTCATTTTCGATACATCTTCTGATTGCCTTAAATGAGTTAAGGTTCTTGGACTCTGTTCTAGTACCGAACTCTTCGCTACCCATTTCTCTAATGGATATATTTACATCGGCACGCATAGATCCTTCGTTAAGCTTGCAGTCTGAGGCATCCAGATACTGGATTGTCTCACGAAGCTTCTCGAGGTATGCGATTACCTCATCTGCAGATCTCATATCTGGCTCAGATACGATCTCGATAAGTGGTACTCCTGAACGGTTAAAATCTACATATGTATCATCTGTCACCGGATCGTGAATCAGCTTACCAGCATCTTCTTCCATATGTATCTCATGGATTCTAACGTCCTTGCTGCCGCCCTTAGCTGAAATGGTTACATGACCATTTCTGCATATAGGATAGTACAGCTGTGATATCTGATAGTTCTGTGGATTATCAGGATAGAAGTAATTCTTTCTGTCAAACTTTGAATTACGTGTGATCTCGCAGTTTGTTGCAAGACCTACGCTTATTGCCTTATTAACAACCTCTTTATTCAGGACTGGAAGTGATCCAGGCATTCCTGAGCAGACTGGACATACATGTGTATTTGGTGCGCCACCAAACTCAGTAGAGCATCCACAGAATATCTTAGTCTTTGTATTTAATTCTACATGGACCTCGAGGCCGATGATTACTTCGTATTCTTTACTCATAACTTAGGCCTCCTTTCCGGCTGCGTCACATTTCAGATTCATATTTGCTAGTCTGTACTGCTCATATGTGTACGCGGTCTGTATAATCTTCTTCTCATCAAATGTCTGTCCCAGAAGCTGAAGTCCTATAGGAAGTCCGTCCTTATCTTCGCCGCAAGGAATCGAGATTCCTGGAAGTCCAGCCAGGTTGACAGATACGGTATATATATCACCAAGGTACATCTGAATTGGATCACTTAGGCTCTCTCCAAGCGGAAGTGCTGTAGTTGGAGCAACTGGTCCAAGTATCACATCGTACTTGCTGAATGCATCGTCAAATGCTTTCTTTATAAGTGCCTTTACTCGAAGTGCCTTTACGTAGTATGCATCATAGTATCCTGATGACAGTACGAAGGAACCGAGCATGATACGACGCTTTACTTCGGCGCCGAAGCCTTCTGAACGTGTCTTCTTATACATGTTGTGAAGGTCTTTATATTCGCCTGTTCTATATCCATACTTTACACCATCGAATCTTTCAAGGTTTGATGATGCCTCAGCACAAGCGATTACATAGTATGCCGGGATGGCATATTCTACCATACCAAGATCAAACTCTTCTACGATAGCGCCCTTTGACTTAAGTACTTCAGCAGCTTCCAGAACAGCCTTCTTAACATCCTCATCGATACCCTTGAGGAAGTAGTCACGAGGCACACCTATCTTCATACCCTTTACGTCATCGACAAGGGCTGATGTAAAGTCTAGATTCTCTGCTTTATTCTCTTCTATAGCAGAAGTTGAATCCTTTGGATCGTGTCCTGAGATCACTTCCAGCATAGCAGCGCAGTCTTCTACATTTTTGCCAAGAGGTCCTATCTGATCAAGAGATGAGCCATAAGCTATGAGGCCATAACGTGATACTCTTCCGTAGGTTGGCTTGATTCCTGTAACTCCGCAGAAGGAAGCTGGTTGACGGATAGATCCACCCGTATCTGATCCAAGCGCGATAGCGCACTCATCTGCTGCAACTGCCGCAGCGGAACCACCTGATGATCCACCTGGTACACGTTCCAGGTTACGTGGATTCTTAGTTGCGCCGTAGTAAGAAGTCTCTGTAGTACTTCCCATGGCGAACTCGTCCATGTTGGTATGTCCCAGGATTACTGCTCCTGCATCCTTCAGCATCTGAACTGCTGTTGATGTATAGGTTGGACGGAATCCATCTAATATGTGTGAGGAACATGTTGTGAGCATGCCATCGATACACATATTGTCCTTGATGGCTACAGGTACACCTGCAAATGGGCCCTTAAGTGTTCCTTCCTTTATCTTCTTATCTGCTTCTTCAGCAGCTGCAATAGCCCCCTCAGTATCTACGGTGACATATGCATTTATATCTTTTTCCTTAGTTCCGATATGATCCAGATAAGCCTTTGTTGCTTCGACTGATGTAATCTCGCCAGCAGCTATCTTCTTACCCAGCTCTACGGCACCGAGTGAAAGGATGTCTTTCATTTCTTTCTCCTCTTATCTTCTATCTTTATTAGAATGTCTCTGGAACAATGTATGCGTCGCCGTTACTCTGTGGCGCATTCTTAAGCATGTTCTCTCTATCATCACCATTTGTTACCACATCGTCACGCATTACATTTGAGATAGCAAATGTGTGACTCATCGGTTCAACATTCGAAGTATCGAGCTCATTTAGCTTGCCGACATAATCGAGCATTTCTGTCAGATCCTTCTTGGACTTCTCCTTCTCCTCGTCGGAGAGCTCAAGCTTTCCAAGGATACCAACATATTCTATAACTTCATCCGTTATCTTTACTGCGCCAGGTGCCTCACTCTCTTCTTCCTCAACTGTCTCGCCTGACTTCTTAGTAATCTTCATTCCGTAAGCTTCAGCGATATCATCTGGTGTAAGATGAACGTCACGAAGCTGTTCTTCTGTAACATCGCCAGGTGCTCCGCACATGAGGTCCTGACCATTTCCGTTCATAGGGAAAGCGATAACTTCACGGATGTTTTCTTCATTTCTAAGGAGCATGATCATACGGTCAACACCAGGTGCCATACCTGCGTGAGGAGGTGCACCATACTGGAATGCTGTGTAGAGCGCTCCGAACTTCTTCTCCAGCACATCCTTTGAGTATCCAGCGATTTCAAATGCTTTCTCCATAATCTGCATGTCATGATTTCTGACAGCACCTGATGAAAGCTCAACGCCGTTACACACGATATCGTACTGGTAAGCAAGTATATCAAGTGGATTCATTTCCTCAAGAGCCTTAAGTCCGCCCTGTGGCATAGAGAATGGGTTATGTGTAAATCCTATCTTCTCTGTCTCAGGATCAAGCTCATACATTGGGAAATCATTTATATAACAGAATCTAAATGCATTCTTTTCGATGAGGTCGAGTCTCTGTCCAAGTTCAGTTCTGATCTGGCCTGCGTAGAGGCTTGCCTGCATTTCCTTATCTGCTATAAAGAAGATTGTATCGCCGATTGAAAGCTCAGCCTTCTCCTTCAGCTCATCCTTCATATTCTCAGGAATGAACTTGTCGATAGGACCCTTATAGCTTCCATCATCAAGAACTTCAAGATAACCAAGTCCACCCATACCAAGTCCCTGAGCATACTTCAGAAGCTTCTCATGCTGACCTTTTGTAAGTCTCTCATGTATTACGATAGCTCTGATAGTCTGTCCGTGGAATGGCTTAAATGTACATCTCTGGAAGAACTCAGTGAGATCGATAATGATAAGTGGGTTACGAAGGTCTGGCTTATCCGAACCATACTTCAGCATAGCTTCCTTATAACTAATGATAGGATATGGAGCCTTAGTTACTGTATAGCCTTCAGGCGCGAAGGTCTCAAATACATCTGTCAGCACCTCTTCTCCTACACGAAAGACATCTTCCTGTGTTGCAAAACTCATTTCGAAGTCTAGCTGATAGAACTCACCAGGTGATCTATCTGCCCTCGCATCCTCATCTCTGAAGCAAGGAGCAATCTGGAAATATTTATCAAAACCCGATACCATCAGAAGCTGCTTATACTGCTGTGGTGCCTGTGGAAGGGCATAGAACTTACCCTTGAAACGACGTGATGGTACGATGTAGTCACGCGCACCCTCAGGTGAAGAAGCACACAGGATAGGTGTCTGAATCTCAACGAATCCCATATCCTCCATCTTATGTCTAATGTGACGAATAACCTGAGATCTGAATAAAATGTTATCTTTTACCTTAGTATTTCTAAGATCCAGATATCTGTACTTAAGACGTACATCCTCTCTTACTTCCTTAGAAGTCATTATCTCAAATGGAACTTGCGAATATACTCTACCAAGGATATCCACTGAATGCGCTTCCATCTCGATAGTTCCTGTAGGAATCTTAGGATTGTAGGTTTCTTCATCACGGTGCTCAACAAGCCCCTCAACTGAGATAGCCTGTTCCTTAGTGATGCCCTCAAGGAGTGATGTGTCGCGCATGACGACCTGCATTACTCCATACATATCCCTAAGATCTACGAAGGATACTCCACCGTGATCACGGATATTCTCAACCCAACCAGCAAGACGAACTGTTGTTCCAACATCCGCTTCACTCATCAGATTGATTGTTTTGTCTCTGTAAATGTTCTTCATTTCCATCTCTTATTCCTCTTTTTCCAAAAGAATCATTTTAACAACTTAAAGCCCCGGGACGTGTTAGTTCACGACCCGGGGCGATTCATCATAATAAATAGAACCGCGGTACCACCCGCATTTCTTACTCAAAATCGTACTCAGAAGTGTTCTCCATTCGAATCTGCTGCAAAGCTACATCCGCTGGTGGCTCTCAGTCCATGACCACCGCTCCCTGTGAAATATGATATCCGAATATCGTCTTCGTCAATGTACGGCTATAATTACATTTCTAGATATTATATGTGAGAGTTCCACTAAATGCAAGAATTATTTCTTACGATAGTTTTCTCGAACTATTTCTTGCTTGGAAGAGCATTGATGACCTTCATCAACTTCTCTCCGTATCTCTCGCTTGTTGCCCAGCCCTTGCCGCTAGGATTTTCCTTAATTCCAAGGTACTGAACATATGGCGCTACTCCACGCTCAACATACTTAAATCTAGGATCAACACATGTATTCTTAAGGGCATCCTTAGAAGCATAAGCCTTAAGGTGCTGAACCTCGGCTCTGATACCAGTTCTTACATCTGGGAAGTCATATCCCTTCTCAGTTGCATTTACAGCACCAAGTCCACAGAAGTTATACTGCTGAGGTGATACAGAACCTCCAAACTGAAGATATCCTGTCTCGTGCATTATCTGAGCAAATACCACTTCAGCCTTTACTCCTTCTGCACTAGCCTCTTCTATAATAATCTTGCAGAAAGCTTCTATATTAGCTGCACCACCCGCTGCCATAACTGCAGTTGGATAAGTTTTTCCTTCTTTAATATAAGCATTAGCGAAATCAGTTGCTGTATGAGTTGTTCCACCCATTATAGCGTAAAGCTGACTTGAAGTTGATGTATCTGAATTTGATCCATTTGCAGGAGCAACATATGCCTCTGAACGAGTCATAGCTCCGCTTGCGTCAAAGTAATACTTCTTATCACCGATGATTACTGAATCAGTTGCCATCTTATAGTCTGCATTTAAGTAATACCATTTACCACTACTCTCTAACCAGTTATTGCCAAGAAGTGCTCCTGAACCAGTAGCATAGTACCAGTCTGATCCAACCTTGAACCAGTTATCGGATATCATAGCTCCGCTTCCTTCAAGATAGTATGTCTGATCACCATCCTTCTTGAAACCTGTAGCCATAGTACCATCAGCATTAAAGTAATACCATTTCTTATTAACCTTGTTCCAGCATCCTACGCTGAGTGCACCAGAATCCGCTGCATAGTACCAGTTAGAACCTTCAGCAATCCAACCAGTTCCCATAGAACCATCACCATACAGATAGTAAAGTACTCCACCAAGATTCTTCTTACCAGTAGCCATCTTGCCATCTGCTTCAAAGTAATACCAGTAGCCCTTATACTTAGCCCAGCATCCTACATAGAGAGCGCCTGAGCTTCCTGCATAGTACCAGTTAGTTCCGTCATATCTCCAGCCAGTGGCCATAACACCGTCACTGCCGCAGAAGTATGAATATCCGCCGTCATTTATTGTCTCATTTGCAGCCATATGACCATCTGCACACATGTAGTACCAGCTTGAACCGCTCTTTATCCAAGCACTTCTAAGCATTGCACCTGAGTCATTCATATAGTACCATCGGTTTCCATATAACTGCCAGCCCTTGAGCATATGGCCTTCACCATCCATAAGATACCAAGTTCCACCAGCATCTGTAATTCCTGTTGCCATATGACCATTTCCATCAAGCCACAGCCAGTTACCACTGCCATCCTGAACCCAGGAACTGATCATCATAGCTCCGTTATTATCGAATAGATAGTATACACCGTCAATCAGCTGCCAGCCCTTAACGATCTGTCCATTTGAACGACCATAATACTTCTTACCGCCGACAACGAAGAATCCTGTCTGTACATTTCCATCTACATAATATACATAGGTGTCGCCACTCTTGCGCCATCCTGTAATCTTCATATCATTGTTAACACGGTTCTGTTCGATAAGTCCGATGTTCTCAGCAATTGCCTGAGCATCCGCTACACCAAGTGCCTTGAGCTTATCATTTGTACTAAAGTACTTCTCACAATCAGACTTACTATTAACATATCCATGTTCAACGATCATACCAGGAATCATATATTCCTTACAATGACGGATAACTGCATAGTAATCTGCGATAGAACCATCATCGTAGGTTGATCCATTTTCTGAACTTCTTGTATAAGTAGTACCATTTGAAAGGCCAAGTGAAGCAAGCTTCTGTCCAATCTTAGTACCTACTGTCTTAGCAACATTATGTGCCTGAGCACTGAGGCTGCTATTTGGTATATAAACCTCAGCTCCATATCTTGTATTATCTACAGTAGAAGAATTACAGTGAAGACTTACGAAAAGATCTGCATTCATCTCATGAGCATAGTTACATCTCCACTGAAGATCAGCGCCTGTACCACCATGAAGAGCTTCTGTTGTAGTAGATCTTGTCATATAAACTGTAACGTTCTTATACTTTGAAAGTTCTTCCTTACAAGCATTTGCGATAACCTGATTCAGATCACGCTCGCAGTATCTTACACCGTTCCAAGTACGTACAGCACCTTCGTCTGAACCACCATGACCTGGGTCAAGAACGATTACTATATTTTCAGGTGATTTAGAAAATACAAGTTCATTAAGTGAAGTTCCGAGCATATTCTCATTGTTAAGTTCCTTAGTGAGTCCTGACTCGTCGCCAGATACAACTACACCTGAAAGATTTATATCACTGTTTTCTCCATCAACACCTATAACATTGGCGCCAGAGAAATCATTTGAAAGATCTAAGACTTCTTTTCCAAGAGATGAATCATAATCTACAACATCAGTAACATTTGATGCATCTGAATTATTATCTGTAATACTAGGATCAGCACTAGCTGAATCCTCAACCTCATCAACAGTTGCAACCTCTGAGAAGTCCTCTCCTCCCAACACAAGATCAGGCTCTTCACCAATATCACAGTTTACACCGAATCTTGGTGCCATCTCATCATCCATAAGATTCTTCTCATATGTTACGCCACCTGAAGTGTACTGCACACTCGCAACCCTGTACTTTCCAGTAAAGGAAGTATCAGGGAAGGAGGCGTAAAAGAGGAGGGTTGTATCAAGAATTGTATCAACAGCAAGAGTTGTCTCCTCGCCGTTTGTTTCATTTATTATAGTAAGAGTAGCACTATCAAATGATGTACCCTCATCACCGAGATCAAGTACAATATACTTGTTCTCTGCAGGAGTATCAAAACGACCACTTTCTACTACTGCCCAGTTAAGTGCAAGTGTAGACTGTTCCTTTGTCTCCTCTATCTGACTGTCCTCTGCCATCTCGTCAGCAGGTTCCTCAGTTATATCTTCTGCAACATTACCAACTGGAGTAGCCTCGCTCTCTTTACTTTGGTCAGCAGGGGTATTACCGACCTCAGCATCACTCGCAGTTGCTACGCCATTTTCATGAGAACCTCCCATGTTTTCTCCAGCAGCATACAGACCAAAGCCTGATGTTCCGCTAAGGGCGACAACCATGCAGATGCACAGCACCATCGCGACGACCCGTATTTTAATCTTGTTCTTCTTTTCTCCAGTAAAAATCATAAAATGTCCTCTCCTAAGAATAAATCAGTTTGTAAGTGTCTAAAATAAACATTTTCTTCAAACAGTATAATGGGTTGACACAATTATGTCAACCCATTTATTACAAAATTGTTAAATTATTACAAAAATGTTACGACGTAGTTTTTAAAACTACAGCCCATTTGCTACATCTACAAGATACTGTCCGTAATGTGTCTTCATAAGTGGTTCAGCTAACTTAAGTAGCTGCTCCTTTGTAATGAATCCACGGCGATAAGCTATCTCTTCTATACAAGAAATGTACATTCCCTGTCTCTTCTGGAATGCAGCAACGAAATCAGCAGCATCAAGAAGCATGTCGTGATTACCTGTATCAAGCCAAGCGAAGCCCCGACCGAGTGTCTCAACCATAAGTGTTCCACGATTCAGATACTCATTGTTGATAGATGTGATCTCTATCTCGCCTCTAGCTGAAGGCTTAACATTCTTTGCAATCTCTACTACATCATTGTCGTAGAAGTAAAGACCTGGAACTGCATAGTTTGACTTTGGATTAGCTGGCTTCTCTTCGATAGATAATGCCTTTCCATCTGCATCAAACTCAACTACTCCATACTCTCTTGGATCCTTAACATAGTATCCAAAGATTGTAGCTCCCTTCTCTCTCTCAGCAGCAGCTCTAAGTACCTTAGAAAAGCTCTGACCATAGAAGATATTGTCACCAAGAACAAGTGCAACTCTATCATTTCCGATGAACTTTTCACCAATGATAAATGCATCTGCCAGTCCTCTAGGCTGTTCCTGAATAGCATATGTGAACTCCATTCCTAACTGTTCACCTGTTCCAAAAAGCTCCTGAAATACAGGCAGATCTCTTGGTGTAGAGATAATAAGAACCTCTCTGATACCTGCCAGCATAAGTGTTGACAGTGGATAGTAGATCATTGGCTTATCATATACAGGCATAATCTGCTTTGATACAGCCTTTGTAAGTGGATAAAGTCTTGTGCCGGATCCTCCAGCAAGTATAATTCCCTTCATATTTTCTTCTCTCCTTCTTTTTTCATTTTATATAATCAAAACTTTGAGCTATTCTCAAAGGTTACTTTACAAGTTGTGAATAATACTTATCACCCGTCTCGGTCACTTCCGGATGCTTACCCAGGAAGATTCTAATATCACGGCGCTTAGCAGTAAGTGTCTCAAAGCAGGTTTCTCCGTCGCGTCCGCGAGCTGGCTTATACTGGAAGTTTGCATTTGCATCGTAGATGCAGACACGTCCATCCATAGTCATCTGGTATGTATAATCTATTACAGCATTTTCTCCACGATACTCCGTATCGAACTTGCCATACTTCTTAAGGTCGTCCAGACGGAAGATATTCACGCCTCTCCTTAGAGCTGTGTATGCACCGTAATTAAAGTACATTTCATCATATATACTCTGACGAGTATACATCCAGCCTTCAATCTCCTGAATATTTATAACAGTTCCCGCATGTGAGACAGTTCCACCAGGAATATATATCTTTCCGCCGATTGCTGCAACATTTGGTTTAGCAGCTATATATGCCAGCATATTCGAGATGCCATCCTCACCCATCATGGTGATACCAGCCTCGATAAAGCATACATATACTTCCTTCGAAGAAAGCTCCTTTGACTCACCACCAGCGAGCTTATCACATATCTGCTTCACTGCGCGGTTCATCTGCTTCGGAAGTTCTTCGCCTTCGTGCGGATTTATTCGAATAAACTCATACTGCTTATAATCAGACTTGGAGTTTATAGATTCGACTGTTTCATTATACTTTACTTCATCAGATGCATTTAGAACAGCTATATAGGTAAATGTATCAACTGGCTCTGGATATATTGAATGATAATATCCCAGATGATCTCCCACCTCAGCAGTGGCTTTAATGCCTAATCTGTCGTAATGTGCCTGCAGAGCTTTAACTCCTGCATCATAGGCATACATCTTAGCTGCTGGATTACCAGCGGTTGAAGTATCATTTATTCTCCAGCTATATACCACCTTAGGTATATGCCTGATCTTACGAGCCTTCTCGGTACATCTTAATATGAAGTCGTAATCCTGCGCTCCATTATATGTATCATCAAAAAGTCCAACCTCGTCAACAAGCGACTTTCTCGCCACGAACATATGTGTAATATAGTTGCAGCTTTCTAAGAGTTCCTGATTGAAGTCAGGCTTAAGATTCGGTTCGAATCTCTTCTTTCCTGTAGAATTAGTCTTATCTTCATCAGTATAAATGACATCTATAGAGTCATCTTCGTTCATCGCCTTCACGCATTCATAAAGTGCATCAGGAGTTATAAGATCATCATGATCACCGAGAACTATGAAATCACCCTTTGCTATAGAAAATGCCTGATTAGTATTGGAGGATATTCCAAGAGGTCCTGGTATATCAGCAACATACCTTATTCTCTCATCTCCTCCAGCAAGACGCTTTATAATCTCAGTTAATCTGGCAGGATCCTTGCTTCCATCCGAGAAGCACACTTCCCACTCTGGATAAGTCTGTGCCTTAAGTGCTGCGATTAGTTCTGCCAGGAAGACTTCCTCAGTCTCATATAGTGGAACCAGGAAGCTCATCAGCGGCCTAAAGCTGAAGTTCTTCTGAAGTTTCCTTTGCTCACTTAGTTCAGCAGCGCTTGAAGATACATTTTTTATATACTTTTCATATTTCTTATTAAGATTGAAATAATTAGGTGACAGATGAACCTTCACCTTAGCCACAGTTTCTCTAAGACCATAGTTCTTAAGGTTACGAACCACCTTCTCAGAATAGCGGCCAACAGTTCCTAGTGATGAGAAATCCTTATCGGCCTTTCCTACTGTAACTGACTTGGTTGACTTACGATTGCGATCCGAAAGAGTCATCTGAAGTTTCTTATACTCGCCCGCAAGTATAATATCAAATCCCATCTCACTGTCATCATCTAGTTCAGGGTATTCCATAAGGACATCATCTCGTGGAATATAGTCAATCTTATAGTCTAGCGGCTTATCCGAATCCTCCGACACTATCTTTATAGTAGTATCTTTACCACCCGACAGCCAACCGCCTATATGCGTCTTTCCATCTTCACAGTAAACATCATCAACTGTAAATGAATACTGTCCCAGGGTATCAACAACTTTCTTAACAGTGCCTTTATAAAGCATAGCTCGCTTGCCATCTGGTTTCTCGCCAACCACAACAAGTTTTGCTCTCTCAAGCTTTTTAAGCCTTTCATCAGACATGTCGCTTAAGTCAACATAGATTACTCCAAGATACGATATCGTATCCCCATGTCTACGGCGCATATGAATAGGCGGAAGCTTAACCTCAACCAATCTACATTTCAGTGCCTTTACAGGCTGATCTCCATCGAAAATGGCAGCTCTAGGCTTTAGATCCTCGAGGTATCCATCGACTGCATATCCCTGCACTACTATTTCTTTTTTTCTATCAGCTGTACTTCTTATTCGGTCAAAGAAGAAGTACTGTTTCTTTTTTGCCATATCATTCTCTCAGATTATAAGTTATTTTTTTATCATTTTTGTATCATATAGCGTTAATTATATAGATTATTATTCTAGTCTTGCATCAGAAAATAATCATACATTTCTTTAAGTGTATCATAGATACTATATTCTGCCTTCCAACCAAGTTCCGTCTGAATCTTAGTTGTATCTGCCTTAATCGTAAGTTGATCCACAGGTCGATATATAGAAGGCTCAACTCTAGTTAGTATCTTTTCGCTACTAAGTGAAATGATATAATCCAGTAATTCACTTAGATTATAAGCCACACCAGAGCCTATATTATATACAGGTAATGAACCCTTATCAGATGAATTATCATCAGTCGAAACATCTGTCAGGCTTTCATATATCATTCGGTATCCACGAACTATGTCTCTCACATCACTGAAATCTCTATAGACATTTAGATTTCCAACAGAGATAGTTCCAGGGTTCTTGCTCTTCGTAACACCAGCCACCTGCTTACAGAAGCTAGGAAGAACAAAGGATTCGCGCTGTCCCACCCCAGTATGGTTAAAGGCTCTAACGTACGCGATGCTAAGGCCATAATTCTTACGATATATATCTGCAAAGTACTCCTGAGCAACCTTAGACACCCCATATGGATTCGATGCATCTAGAGTAGTATCTTCAGAAATGGCGTCTTCCGTCATCTCATACTCTTCACTCGAACCTATAAGCAGCAGCTTGCTTGGATACTTACGGAGTGCTTCGAGGATATTAAGGGTTCCGATTACATTTATATTCATAGTTAATGCCGGAACCGACCAGGACTGACCTACACTACTGATAGCAGCGAGATTCACTACGCCATCTGGAGAAATCTCTTTAATCACTTCCAGTACCGCCTCTGCAGAAGTTATATCTGCCGAGCGATACTCTATCGCCGCATTGCCTAGAAGCTTATCTCTAAAGCCTCCACGAAGAAGTTCTTCCTGCACATCACTGGTAGCAACCTCATAGCCTTTATTCAAGAATTCTTCTATTAGATATGGACCAACAAATCCATTGGCTCCAAATATCAGAATCTTCATATCTGCTTCCTTTTACTGGTTCTTTTTTGCCTCTTCTTTTGCAAGATTCAAGTCATGCTCAGCCATCAGGCGGCACAGTTCTTCGTAGCTTGTCTTCTGAGGATTCCATCCAAGCTTTGTCTTTGCCTTAGTTGGATCACCCCAGAGATTAACAACATCTGTAGGTCTAAACCACTGTGGGTTAACGCATACAAGCATCTTGCCTGTCTTCTTATCATAGCCCTTCTCGTCCAGGCCCTCGCCCTTCCACTCAAGCTCTATACCATCATTTGCAAATGCAAGTGTTGTAAACTCACGAACTGTATGCTGAACTCCTGTTGCTATAACATAATCATCTGGTTCATCCTGTTGAAGGATAAGCCACATACATTCTACATAATCCTTTGCATAACCCCAGTCACGAAGCGAATCAAGGTTACCAAGTTCAAGATGATTCTGAAGTCCGCACGCTATACGACCAGCTGCAAGTGTGATCTTACGCGTTACAAAGTTATCTCCACGTCGCTCTGACTCGTGGTTGAAGAGGATACCATTACAAGCAAAGATTCCATATGCCTCACGGTACTGCTTGATCATCCAGTAGCCATACTGCTTTGCAACTGCATATGGGCTGTAAGGATGAAATGGAGTCTCTTCATTTTGAGGACATTCCTCAACCTTTCCATAAAGTTCCGAAGTTGAAGCCTGGTATACTCGGCAAGTCTTATCAAGTCCTGCAGTATGAACAGCTTCAAGGATTCTAAGCACTCCCAGCGCATCAACATCTCCTGTATATTCAGCCGCATCGAAGGATACCTGAACATGGCTCTGTGCAGCCAGATTATATATCTCATCAGGCTTTACCTGAAGCACGATTCTTATAATGCTACTTGAATCAGAGAGGTCTCCTTCATGGATGATCAGCTTATCCATAATGTGGTCTATTCTCGCAGTTGTTGAGACGGATGCTCTACGAATGATACCATGAACCTCGTATCCCTTCTCAAGAAGCAGTTCAGCTAGATATGAGCCGTCCTGTCCTGTGATACCTGTAATAAGCGCTTTCTTCATTTCTTTATTCCTCTCTTAATGGTTAATTACGTATTTTAAGTAATGTAGTATTCCCAAGCACGTGACATCTTCCTATAGATGCCGGAAGGAACAGACAGTCGCCCTTTGCAAATCTTAGAGGCCTTCTTGACTCATCTGTCTCAATACCACCATATCCATCTGTGCATAGAAGAACCTGATAGGACTCCTCTGTTACCGAAAATGAAAATCCCATAGATACCTGGATTCTCTCAACCTCGAAATACTTGCAGCGACACAGTATCTCTCGCGCGCATCCTGGATAATACTTTATAAACTTCGGCGCCTGTCTCGTGACCGAGCTTGCCTTCATGTTGGCTACTTCGATAGCCTTCTCTATATGAAGTGGACGCTTCTTTCCGTCCTTATCTATTCTATCATAATCATAGACACGATACGTTACA
>CACWGK010000050.1 GCA_902760415.1 uncultured Lachnospiraceae bacterium | reverse complement strand
TATAGGAGGTGTCAGCATGATAATAGTAAATCTCGATGTTATGCTGGCAAAACGCAAGATGAAGGTATCAGATCTTGCAGATAAAGTCGGCATCACACTCGCAAATATATCAATTCTGAAAAATGGAAAAGCCAAAGCAGTACGCTTTGAAACACTCGATAAGATATGTGAAGTTCTGGACTGTCAGCCCGGTGACATATTAGAACATCAGAAATAATTAGATAAAGGAATAATTATTATGGATAATATTAATAATTCAGACAATTCGGTATACAGAAATAATCCCCCTTATAATCAACCATATAATTCGGCATATTCAGCACCAGCGAATGCAGGATATTGGACACCAGCACCCGAAGCTCCAGAAGTACTGGATATGAGAGAAAAGATAGGCAGGAAGCTTGGACTTGCTACTCTGATATATGCTATCTTTTCAACATTTTGCCTATATAATAATCTGACAGGTATTACCATGCCATTCTTCGGTATAGCTACACTTGTATATATGATATATGAGCTTAAGCAGTACGAAGTAAGCATCAAGAAGCTAAGCTGGTTTTATGCCACTATAATACTTGCACTTACCATATCTAACTTTCTGACTGGAAATGCTACATTTCATTTCTTCAACTGCTTCGGAATCATCCTGATGCTCTTCATCTTCCTGCTTCATAATGTATATGATGACAGCAAATGGAGCTTTACAAAGACAGCTTGCGCTATATGTGAAGCCTTTTCACTTTCTATAGTAGCCCTTGGTGATTTCGGAAAAGATATGTCAGTTGTATCAGAGCGTAATAAAGAAAGACGTATGTTTTCTGACAAGAAGAACCCTGTCCGTTATATTGTGATAGGTCTTCTGATATCTATCCCTGTAGTTGCTATCCTACTGATGCTTCTTTCAGCAGCAGACGCGGTATTCAGCAATATAATAACTAGCCATTTCAGCCCTAACTTTAATATAGGAACCTTCTTCGGCGTACTTATATCATTTGCCTTTATCTTCCTTGCTTCCTACTGCATCATGAGATTCTTCTCCAAGAAGACCATTAACGAGGAGGTAAAGGATCATAAAAATCTTGAGCCTATAGTTGCTATAACAGTGCTTTCTATAATATCTGCTATATACCTTGTATTCTCATTGATCCAGATAATATATCTGTTCCTCGGTGGCGGATCACTTCCAGAAGGCTATTCATACTCAGATTATGCAAGAGAAGGATTCTTCCAGCTGCTCGCAGTTAGTATAATAAACTTCCTGATGGTTATCTTCGTGAATAGTTTCTTCAGAAATAGCCGCGTACTTAAGGTGCTTATGACCATTATATCTCTATGCACTTATATAATGATAGCATCAAGCTTTGTAAGAATAATGATGTACATCAAGGCATGCCTTCTTACCGAACTAAGAATATGGGTTGTATGGGGACTTACAGTACTATCACTGCTCTTCGTCGCAGTTATCATATCAATCTTCAACCAGAAGTTCCCACTCTTTAGATACTGCATCGTAGTTGTAAGTACACTGTACGTTATACTAGGATTCATGCATATTGATTATATAATTGCTGATTATGATATAACTAATCTAAGTACCATCGGAGAGGAAATTTCCATCCAGGATATGAATTATCTAGCTGGGCTTTCCACAGATGCTGCCCCAGCAATTGCCAAATGCAGCGACGATTGGGCAGATGATTATTTCGATAGAAATGAATACTACTACAAGAACAGAAGCTGGAGACAGTTCAACTTATCAGCTTATACAGCAGACGTGTTATCACAGTATAGATAACTAATCCTGCTATGCTTATTAGAATGATAAGGAGATTATAAAATGAACTCATGGGCTATCGACGATATCATAACAATAATAATCTTTGTTTTTGTAGCCTTTATAATTCCAGGGGTACTTATTGTATGGAATATATACAACTGCATAGCTAAGAAACCAAAGCTGGAGAAGCTTATAGCAACTCTGACTATATTAATTGGAGGAGTCTTCTATCTAGGACTCTTTGCTCTGAATTATGAACTGGCTGGCGAATGGGATGTGCAGATTAATTCAATGCAATACCACAATACCCTCTCATCTAAATATTGGTTAATAGACTGTATAATATTCTTAGGTTTTCTTGGATACTTTATATTACTATATGAACGTGCAGATAGGTTGTCACCACTAGTAGCAGCTGTATCAATCAGCTTCCTCGCTTTGATGAATGTCATTCAGATAGCATATGCTATTCAGATCAGTAAAAATGTAGATGGCGAAGAATATCTACTATACTTATATCATTTTAGTATTCTGCTTCTGTCAGCGAGAGTAATCCACAGACATATGAAGGAAGAGGCAGAATTATATAGAGATAGGGCATCTTCAGATAGTGAGAAAAAAAGTTTTAATCGATTCTACAACGTGATAAACAGCTTATCAAAGTATTCTATATTTGTATGTATTGTTCTTTTCTTTGTGATATCACTAATAGAGATCATATTTGTACTATTGGGACAGGGACTAGACGCACCGATCAAGGCATTTACAGAAACTGCTGACTGGACATTCTCACAGCAGATTCCGCCACCACCACTAGAATATGATGGTCACTATCTATGTACAGTGGCAGCCGGAGGACATAAAAAAGTAGTAAAGCCCCTAAGGCTGGGTACAAGAAGAAATGAAACTATAGTCGTTAATCGTCAGTTATGTATTGCAAATGCATTTGAAGAACTGATCCAAGAGAAAATGCCGAGATTCCACAGAAGAATCAGGTATATATATGATACATACGGCTATCCTATATCGAGAAAGATTACGACTCCGACCAGAGCTGATATTATATACATATTGATGAAGCCCTTAGAATGGATGTTCCTTATATTTCTTTATACGTTTGACCTTAAACCAGAACAACGGATTGCAAGACAATATACCTATACTCCCTCAGGTAAAGTAGATTAACATATAAAAAGAAGCGACAAACGAATTATATCTCGTTTGTCGCTTTTACTATCTCGTTAATTCTATAGATAATGAATTACTCTTCGCTTTCCCAAGGCATCTTAGGCTTTTCAGCAGCCTTATCTTCTGAGCTTTCTTCTGTAGTTGTCTCAGTATCTGCTGCTTCAGCACTTTCTACTTCTACCACTGTTTCCTCAGCCTTAGCTGATTCAACTGTCTCTGTATCAGTGTTAGGTGCCATATCCTCAGTAAGCTGTTCTGTAACATTATCTGCATCTACATCATAGGATTCTTCATCCTTTAGAAGTTCGTTACGCTTTGCCTCAAACTCTGGACTAACATATACTTTATATTTGTCCTTAACCTTGTCCTTGGACTTAACAGCCTTAGCCTGAGCCTTTTCAGCAGCCTTATCTTCCTTAGCTTTCTTTTTCTTCTGCTTCTTTAGCTTCTCCTTCAGCTTCTCACCAACCTTTAGGCCAGCCTTTCCAGCTTTGGAGATAGACTCTTCACCAAGAGTCTTAAGAGTAGCTTTAGCAGTGTTATTACTTGAAGTAAGTGATTCTACGTTATCTATCTGAGGAGCAACTCCTCCAGTTATCTGATTGTAGATATCCATGAACTCCTTACCGGTAATTGTCTCATGATCGATAAGGAATGTAGCTACTGCATCAAGTATTTCTATATTATCTGAAAGAAGCTTATATGCTCTAGCATAAGCATTGTTGATGATTGTCTTAACTTCTTCATCAACAAGAGTTGCTGTCTCATCTGAACACTCAAGAACTCTTCTTCTATCAAGGTATTCTCCAGTTACACCTTCCAGCTGAACCATACCGAAACGTTCTGACATACCGTACATTGTAACCATAGTTCTTGCAATACGTGTAGCCTGCTCGATATCATTTGAAGCACCATTTGTAACCGATGGGAACTTCAGCGCTTCAGCAGCACGTCCACCGACAGCGATTACGATATCTGCCTCAAGCTCAGCCTTTGTCTCAAGATTCTTCTCCTCTTCAGGTGCCTGCCATACATAACCCAGGGAACCCTTTGTACGAGGTACGATAGTTATCTTCTGAACTGGCATAGTATTCTTCTGAAGAACTGATAGAAGTGCATGTCCAGCCTCGTGGAATGCTACTATACTCTTCTCGTCTGCTGACAGTATGTTGTTCTTCTTCTCTTTACCAGCAAATACAACTTCGATAGACTCAAGAATATCATTCTGACATACAAATCTTCTTCCCTTACGAACTGCTGTAAGAGCCGCTTCGTTGATGATGTTCTCAAGATCAGCACCAACAGAACCAGAAGTTACATTTGCAATCTCATGAAGATCTACTGTCTCATCAAGCTTAACATCCTTTGAGTGAACCTTCAGGATATCTTCACGACCCTTAAGGTCAGGCTTCTCAACTACTACTCGTCTATCGAAACGACCTGGACGAAGCAGAGCCTTATCCAGAACCTCAGGTCTATTAGTTGCAGCCAGGATAATGATACCCTTCTCAGAATCGA
The DNA here is from genome assembly GCA_902760415.1 of uncultured Lachnospiraceae bacterium. Classification (GTDB taxonomy): domain Bacteria; phylum Bacillota; class Clostridia; order Lachnospirales; family Lachnospiraceae; genus Eubacterium_Q. The sequence continues at coordinate 10,553 of CACWGK010000050.1, read as the reverse complement.
AACCATCCATCTCAGAAAGGAGCTGATTCAGTGTCTGCTCACGCTCTGAGTCACCGCCCATATGACGCGTATCGCGGCTTCGACCTATAGCATCTATCTCATCGATAAAGATAATACATGGTGCCTTTGCATTTGCCTGCTTAAAGAGATCACGAACACGTGACGCTCCGACACCAACATACATTTCTACGAACTCAGAACCTGACATCGAGAAAAATGGAACTCCAGCCTCACCAGCAACTGCCTTAGCCAGAAGGGTTTTACCAGTTCCAGGAGGACCTACAAGAAGTGCACCCTTTGGAAGTCTGGCACCGATATCAAGATACTTCTTTGGTTCCTTCAGGAAGTCAACCATCTCAGTAAGAGATTCCTTAGCTTCCTCTTCACCGGCAACATCACCAAATGTTACGCCTGTGTTCTTAGTCATGTCATAGAGCTTTGCATTTGACTTACCAACATTCATGATGCCGCCTGAGCTTCCTGCTACACGACGCATGATCAGCATGGTAATGAAATACATAGCCGCTATAAGTATTACATAGTAAAGAATCTGACCGAGGATAGCATTTCCACCCTCATCTATTGCCGTATACTTTACATCTGCCTTATCAAGTCTATCGATAAGTCTGTAGTCGTCTGTTCTGATAACATAGTAAGTTACATTCTCAGTCTTTACATCATCACCAATTGGTGTAAACTTGATCTTCTTATCGTAGATTTCTACATTCTTGACATTTCCATCCTCAAGCATCTCTACGAACTTATTGTAGGATATCTCCTTCTCACCAGATGCTTTGTAGTTATTAAATGCCATAATGAAAACTATCGAAAGAACTACTGCCACCACAATGGCTCCAAGCATTCCATTGAAGCCATTGGGTTTTTTCTTGTCTTCATTATTATTATTTTGATTGTTATTTTCTTCCATGTTTAAACCTTATATTACTTATAAAGTGGATACTTGTCAGTGATGCTCTTAACAAGTGCCATAGCTGTATCTGAATCCTTATCAAGGATAGCAGCCTTAAATGCATCTGCTATAGTGAACATATCTTCCTTAACAGCACCACGTGTAGTTACTGCAGGTGTACCTACTCTTACACCACTTGTTACGAATGGTGACTGAGGATCGTTAGGAACTGTGTTCTTGTTAACTGTGATACGAACCTCATCAAGCGCCTTCTCAACTTCCTTACCTGTAAGACCAAGTCTCTTAAGGTCAACAAGCATAAGGTGATTATCTGTACCGCCAGATACGATATCAAATCCTCTATCCATAAGAGCACCAGCAAGTGTTGAAGCATTTTCTACAACACGTCCCATATAATCCTTGTATTCCTGTGAAAGAGCTTCTTTGAAGCATACAGCCTTACCAGCGATTACGTGCATAAGTGGGCCACCCTGAATTCCAGGGAAGATAGCCTTGTTGAAGTTATACTTCTTGTTAATCTCTTCGCTGCAAAGGATAAGTCCACCACGTGGTCCACGAAGAGTCTTATGTGTTGTAGTTGTTGTGACGTGTGCATATGGGATAGGGCTCATATGATATCCTGCAGCAACAAGACCAGCGATATGTGCCATATCTACCATAAGGATAGCGCCAACTTCATCAGCGATCTCACGCATCTTCTTGAAATCTATCTCTCTTGCATATGCAGAAGCTCCAGCTACGATAAGCTTTGGACGAGCTTCCTTAGCGATAGCAAGTACATTATCATAATCGATACGACCTTCATCATTAACTCCGTAAGGTACGCAGTTGAAATACTTACCAGACATATTTACTGGTGAACCGTGTGTCAGGTGTCCGCCGTGATCAAGGTTCATACCCATAAATGTATCTCCTGGCTGAAGTGTAGCAAAAAATACTGCCATGTTAGCCTGAGCACCTGAGTGTGGCTGTACATTTGCATACTCTGCACCGAAGAGCTTCTTAGCTCTCTCACGAGCAAGATCTTCTACTACATCAACATACTGGCATCCACCATAGTATCTCTTTCCTGGATAACCCTCAGCATACTTATTAGTAAGATGACTTCCCATAGCAGCCATAACTGCCTTTGAAGCAATGTTTTCTGAAGCAATAAGCTCTAGGTTATCATTCTGACGAGAAAACTCATCTTTCATAGCTGCTGCTACTTCAGGATCAACTTTTACGATTTCTTCAAAATCAAACATTTATATATCCTCCATTTTTTATTTTATATGTTAGTATTGATTTACTACTATCTCACACCAACAACTGAATATTTCCAAGTTGTCTATTAAACTGTAATCTGTGACAGGACCTCTCCGATCTTATCGTGGATTACTATATCTGCCTGGGAATCACGTCCCGTAGATGCCATATTGAGAACCGCCAGATGCTTTCCATTAAAGTAATTAATGAAGCTGGCTGCCGGATATACAACAAGTGATGTTCCACCTATTATCAGCATATCCGCTTTCGATATATGTTCTATAGTCCTGCTTATAACATAGTTATCGAGCCCCTCTTCATAGAGGACTACGTCTGGACGAACTGTGCCGCCACATTCATCACACTTTGGCACGCCTGCTGCAGCCTGTATATACTTAACGCCTGCATAGACATCTTCATCAGTACTGTCAAACCTTTTTCCGCATTTGGAGCAATAATTTCTAAGAACTGAGCCGTGTAGCTCAAGTACTTCCTTACTGCCTGCCGCTTGATGAAGACCATCAATATTCTGCGTGATAACCGCCTTAAGCTTTCCCGCCTTTTCGAGTTCTGCAAGTTTATAATGAGCCGCATTTGGCTTTGCGTCAGGTGCCAGCATCTTATCCTTATAGAACTCATAAAACTCTTCTGTCTTATGAATCAGAAATGTATGACTGACTATCTCCTCTGGCGGATATTTATACTTCTGATTATATAGGCCGTCCTGACTTCTGAAGTCCGGAATGCCGCTTTCAGTGGATACTCCTGCACCACCGAAGAATACTATGTAACTTGACTCATTTATTGCCTGCTGTAGCTTTTCTACTCCACTAGAAGCTATCTCCATATATAGCACCCCCTATACAGAACAAACATGCCACCGAGTATCACTAAGGTGTATTATCTCTAACTTCTATCTTAACCCTATAGGTACCATTGATAGTATAATTATCTCCATCATCGAACTCTATCTCAAGGTCATACTTACCAGCCTGATAGCCTTCAAGATTTATCCTTGGATTCAGATCAACCGCTTCAATATCTGCTATCTCATCCTCAAATCCCTGAATCTTGATCTTCAGTGGCTGAGGATCGACTATCTCATAATTCTTGTCTTCAGTCGCTCCCAGGATTCTGATGTCTCCCGTATTAAGTGTCTTCTCTAACTCGACTGTTTCTGCAACTTCTACACTGACAGCGATTTCATTTCCAACACTATCTGCTACAAAGACATCACCAGGAAGATACTCAACTATATCGATATTCTTCTCTATATTGGACGTTGCATCTGTAACAACCACGTCCTTGATATCTATAGATTCTATAGTATCCAGAACTTCTTTTTCTCCAGCAATCACTACAGTTGATGGCTCGAAGTTGATACTTCTTATATCATATCCATCGTGAACCTTACCAGCGGTAGTTATATTTATAGGAACTTCCTTAGTTCCATAAACTGGAATAGATACTGTAACGTCATTTGCGGATAGGAATACATTGTCCTTCTCAACTGCTGCACCGTATCCGTCGATACATCCAACTCTTACAACTCTTTCTATATCTTCATACGCGCCGTTTACATCAACAACAGCTCTCGCCTCTACGATATTCGAAAGAACTGATTCAGGTCCTGAGACCGTAATCATATTTGGTGTAGGAACTACATTTCCAATAGCATATCCGTCAGAAGCGCTTCCTGTAGTTATTACACGAACAGGTATACTCTTCTCAACCTCTTCTTCGATACTGAGGACTACGTACTGATTAACAGGTGTAATCGATACTTTCTTTGCTCTGGTTACAGATACTGTATTGTTGAGCGAAACCTTTATCGTAGTAGAATTAGTTACTGATAAATGAGATATATCCGCAGTTGCTTCGAAGCTTGTGGCCTCTAGATTCTCAACCGTTGATCTTGGTCCCTTTACGATAACATCTACCGTCTCACCTTCTGTAACGTTGTATAACTTTCCATTTTGAGTGATTGTATCACCATTTATGATATTTACTGGAATATCGTATATGGTCTTAGTGACAACTCCATCCTCAAGATTCATTACTACAAACCAGATAACGAAGGAACAAAGAAGTGCAAGTATCTTAAGTCCCAAATTGTCTAGAAGCTTGTTTTTCTTCTTGGCTTCTTCACGATGTCCGTCGCTAGTAAGATTATCTGTATTTGCATACAAATTATCTGTACTGGATCTTAACATATCGGTGTCACCATATAGTGTATCAGTATCACTGTAAAGTGTATCAGTGTCTTCCTTCAGGTTTTCGGTTTCTGCATCTGATACCGTATCTTCCTTCAGGTTCTCAGTCTCTGCATCCGATACTGTATCTTCCTTCAGGTTCTCAGTCTCTGCATCCGATACTGTATCTTCTGCTTCAGATTCTTCAACCTTAGTCTCTTCTGTCCTTACTTCTTCGGTCTTAGCTTCTACCAGCTTATCTGTCTGTTTGTTATTTCTTTTCTTGCTCAACCTTCAGCCCTCCCTTCTTAATTCTTCTTCTGGAAGGCCTGTCATCTCGTATTCTCTGAATCTTAGACAGCTTACGTCTTATACCATCTTCATCTAGAGCTTTGTAGAGCTGACCTCTGTAAGCTATAGAAACCTCTCCTGTTTCCTCAGAAACAATAATGGTCATACTATCAGTAACTTCACTGATACCAAGACCTGCTCTATGTCTGGTTCCCAGATTCTTCTCCAGAGAACCATTATCAGTAAGTGGCAGGTAGCAAGTAGCTGCCACTACTCTGTTGTCCTTTATGATAACTGCACCATCATGCAGTGGAGTATTCTTCTCAAATATATTGATAAGAAGCTGCTGTGTAACTACAGCATCTATACTGATTCCTGTATTAATATACTCACCAAGTGGAGTATCGTGTTCAACTACTATGAGTGCACCTGTCTTATCCTTAGATAACTGAACCGCTGTCTTAACCAGCTCATAGATAGTCTTATCACTAAGGTTCTTCTCTTCATTGTTCTTCAGATTCATTGATCTAAAGAACTTAGAGAAGAAGTTCTTACGACCAAGTTCATCCAACGCTCTTCTTAGTTCAGGCTGGAACAAGATAACCAGTGCGAGCAAGATTACATTTATCAAGTTCTTTGCAATCCACAGGATAGTATTAAGCTTAGCTATCGATGCAAATGCAAGAAAAACAGCCACGACAAGTATACCCCTGAGCAGAGTCATAGCGCGGCTTGTTTTAATCCATAAAAACAAATGATATAGAATATATGCAATTATAAGGATATCCAGCACATCCGCCCATTTAATATCTGGGAAATATACCCCCTCTAGATATGTCTGGATGAAAGTCCATATAGCCTTCATCAAATACCCCTTTGTTAAATATTATGCCTCTTTTTAATGTTATACCAAGTTATCATCAGTCTCTGGAAGATCTAAAGTAGGAGTATCCAGTATATCTCTAACTCTGCTTGATACAGTCTCAACTGGCTTCTTCTCCTCGCGTCTCTTAACGCCTTTCTCCTTAGCCTTCTCTGAGTCGATCTTAGGAACAGCCTTTACATAGTAGTAATAATCATCATCCTCAAACTGTACACGTTCTGTATGCTGATAATCCAGAACACCCTGTCCAAATCTGATAACTATTGCAATAACTGCACCTATTAAACTTCCTATAAGTACGATACCAATCTCAACATCCTGTCCAACGATGAATCCAGCAAAGATTGAACCAATGATGTTAATGATAGTACCTGCTGCAATCGCAATATATATAGCAAAGTCAAAACTAAACTTCTTTACAATAGCTGTAACTAAGATAGTGAGAGCAAAGATAATGATTGTTGTATACATATCTTTGTTGCTCATCAGTACTTCTGACAACTGCTTAAGTGCTTCGATTTCATTTTCTGCGGTCTCTACTTCAAGAAGTCTTGCAACTTCTGCTGCACAGAGTGAGAAGTAGTATAAAACGATTCCGCAGATTGATGGTACAAGCCCAGCGAGGCCAGCAACCATAGCTATAATGATTGGAGCCGCAAATGGAATGTGTAACACATAACATACTGGAACGAGGAGTATCGCATATACGTAATGTGGAAAGAATCTTACAAATACACAATAAATAGCTGTAAAGATAACTATAAATACAGCGCCAACCTCAAGTGAAACTGAAAAACTATGAAGCGTTATCAGTACTCCAACCATGAAGAACATGAATCCATCTGGAAGAAGTGCTGCAAGTATAGCAAGTAGTATTACAACCTCCACCTTGCTCGCAAGTGTGTTATAGTTGAACAACTTGTTCACTGACATGAATACGATAAGACTCCAAATAAACCTGAAAAGAGGAGTAATAATCTCATCCTGCTTTCTGCAGAACTCTCTTATAGTATTTTTTAAATTAAGTATTCCTGACATTACTTTGCTCCCCCTTCTTTTGGAAGGTCAAAATCTAACTCATCCATACTTCCGCCAATCTCGGAGTATACTTTTACCTTACCACTCTTAATCCATGATTTTGCTTCGTCTTCATCATAAAGCTTTACAAGATTACGAAGCCATTTGTTGTACTTCACTATACCCGGCTTGGCTTTAGCATACTTGTAATTGTAAACCACAAATGCATACAAATAGAAAACAACCATCACTCCTACATATCCTACCATGAGCCAGGTGATGATCTTGAAGTAATCAATATTGTTCAGATCTGCAAGCACCTTCTCAAACTTAAGTAGTATGTAGACAGCCACAGTTATCCAGTAGCAAAATGTCGTTGCAACGAGAGTCTTCAGGCAGCCATACTGCACGTAATCCTCTCTATAATATCTGCTGAGGATCATGTCACCCATTTCTTCGTGCTTCTCGTAAATGGTGACCTTGGTCATCAGCTTAATCTTTTCTTCATCAAGCATATTGTAATCTCCTAAATCGGGCACTTTTCCAGCGCCCATACCTAGTCAATATGATATATTATTTCGCCCCATAAATCAAGCCGTATCCATGGGGCGAAGTCTTCACTCTATTACTTATTCAACTGAGTCAATAAGGTCAAGTGTATGCTCCTCAATCTGCTTCTTACAAAGCTCTATGAAGTCAGCAAGTGGAACTCCATTCATCTGCTTGTTACCACGAACATTTACAGATACTGTCTCTTCCTCAGCTTCCTTGTCACCAAGAATGAGGATATATGGCTCCTTGAACTTCTTGAAGCCCTTGATCTTTGTCTTCATGTTCTCGTCTGAGTAATCGGCCTCTACTCTGATACCTGCCTTACGAAGTGCCTTCTCAACCTTCTTAGCATACTCATTATGCTCTGGTCTGATAGGTACGATACCTACCTGATATGGTGACATCCAGAATGGGAATGCACCCTTGAAGTTCTCGATAAGGATACCGATGAATCTTTCAAATGAACCAAATATAGCTCTATGTATCATAACAGGACGCTTCTGTGAACCATCTGCTGCTACATATCTAAGATCAAAGTTAAGTGGAAGCTGGAAGTCTAGCTGGATTGTACCCATCTGCCACTCACGGCCGATGCAGTCCTTCATCTTAAGGTCGATCTTAGGACCATAGAAGGCTCCATCGCCTTCATTTATCTCGTATCCGCCCTCGCCATACTTCTTATCAAGGATTCTCTTAAGTGATGCCTCTGCTGCATCCCAAAGCTCTGGTGAGCCCATGAAGTCGTCTGGTCTTGTTGAGAGCTCAGCCTCATATGTAAGACCAAATGTCTCATAGATAAACTTTGCGATATCCATGATGTCGCCAATCTCGTCCTCGATCATATCTTCTGTAAGGAATGTATGATCATCGTCCTGATGGAACATCTGAACTCTGAAGAGACCATTTAACTCACCACTCTTCTCACGGCGGTGGATTACCTGTGTCTCACTATATCTAAGTGGAAGTTCCTTATAACTGTGGAGTCCATTCTTATAAACGTTGATAGCGTTAGGACAGTTCATAGGCTTGATAGCATACTGAATATCTGTATTGATTTCTTCCTCGTCTGTCTCCTCATTTACAGATGCATTTGTTACAAGGAACATGTTCTCCTTGTAGTGACCCCAGTGACCAGATGTCTCCCATAGATTCTTATGGTTGATAACTGGCGCAAGGATTTCCTGATATCCATACTCCTCGTGGAGCTTTCTCCAGAACTCGAGAATAGCATTGTACATCTTGAATCCACGTGGAAGCCAGTATGGCATACCTGGAGCTGACTCGTCGAACATGAAGAGCTCCTGCTCTGGTCCGATCTTCTTATGGTCTCTCTCCATAGCTTCCTTTACGAAATCAAGGTGTGCCTTCAGCTCCTGCTTTGATGGGAAGCAATACATATAGATACGTTGCAGCTGGTCATTCTTCTCATCACCTCTCCAGTATGAACCTGAAACTGACTTAACCTTATAAGACACGTTCATAAGTTCCTGTGAGTTTGAGATGTGTGGTCCACGGCAGAGATCTACGAAATCATCGCCTGTATAATAAACCGTAATCTTCTCACCTGCTGGAAGATCATTTATAAGTTCTTCCTTATATTTCTGACCCTTGAATATCTCAAGTGCCTCTTCCTTTGTTACTTCCTTGCATGTCCAATCTTCACGACGCTTAAGAATCTCGCGCATCTTATCCTCGATGGCCTTATGATCCTCATTTGTGATTGTTCTTGGAAGCATGAAATCATAGTAAAATCCGTCATCGATCTGTGGACCGATGGCAATCTGAACATTTTCCTTTCCGAAGATTTCCATGACTGCCTTAGCCATAACGTGAGCCATAGAATGTCTGTAAACACTTAAGAAGTATTCTTTGTTGTCCATTTTTATTTCCTCCTAAATCTTCCCGCGATAATCGCCAAGCAGAGTTTCATGCCTGAAACTTTTTGCAACAGCGATTATTCGCTAAAATTTTTAAAAAATGATAAATAAAAAAGTCCCGGTACTATGTACGTTGGTACAAAGTACAGGGACGCTTGGTTACGCGGTTCCACCCTGATTGCCGTGCAGTTCTCTGCTCGACCTCTCAAGTTGATGATAACGGTATCACCGTATCCTTTTCATGATTAGTCACTACTAGGGATCCCTCGGAGGTTAGTATTCATTTACTACTAAGTCTAAGGTGTTCTCAGCCGGTGGCACCTCTCTCTGTCGACTCGTCCGTAGTACTGAACGTGTCCTCTTCAACGGTTTCGAATATATGTTCCTCGATTATACAACCTTACCTCCTCAAAGTAAAGTAGTTATTTACGAAAGAAGGATATATAGCACAAGTAATATTAGGAGGAACAGGATGTTTACAACTGTAAAGGCCAGGAGATAGTGTTCTCCCTCTGTCTTTACCTTATTGTAGAACTTGTAGGTTATAAGGCTTGCCATGCTCGCAATGAGTGTTCCAAGTCCGCCAAGGTTTGTTCCCACAAGCAGGGATGTTCCTTTCTTTGTGAAGGCTGAAAGCAGCATTGCTGCTGGAACATTGCTTATCACCTGAGAAGCAAGTACGGCTGTTAGCGTTACATTTTTCTCTATGATATGTGACAGGGTGTCGTGTATTATGCTTATTCTTCCTAGATTTCCTATAAGAACGAAGAAGAAGACAAATGTGAGAAGCAGGCCGTAGTCGATTCCTTTATAAGCTTGTCTGTCAAAGATTAGGACGACAAATGCAACTACCGCGAGCATTACTACGAAGTTTATTACATTTGTTACTGTCAGCAGACAGAGTACAAATAGCGCTGTATATATTATCAGCGGTGCTATCTTTGGTGCTTCTACTTCTTCTGTTACGGCTGTGTCAACCGTCTTATCTGTCTTATTGAGTAGTATCACGCTCGCCACCAGGAGCACGAGGGATGCCGCGCTATATGGAAGCATAAGCTTTATGAAGTCTACAAGTGTTATATGATACTCTGTGTACAGATAGAGATTCTGTGGATTTCCGATAGGTGTCAGCATGCTTCCAAGATTTGCTGATACCGTCATCAGAATTAATGTATACATGGTTCTTCGACGATCCTTGAAGGCTTTTAATACATTTAGCGCAAATGGAACCAGCGTCACGAGTGTTACATCATTTGTGAGCAGCATGCTCATGAAGAAAGATAGCATCACTAGAAAAAGCGAGATATACTTCTCGGAATGTATCTTTCCCAGCAGTTTGTTCGTGAAGAAGTCAAATGTACCAATTCGAATGTAGGCGCTTACCACGAGCATGAGCGAGAAAAGAATTGCCAGAACTCTAAAGTTGATGTATCCAACATATTCCATATCTGGCTTTACGAATATGCAGGATATTACAGCAAGAAGACCCGATATAATGAGTATCGAGTCTTTCTTGAATATTTCTATGATTTTATTAGTTTTCTCCAAACCAATCGACCTCT
>CACWGK010000049.1 GCA_902760415.1 uncultured Lachnospiraceae bacterium | reverse complement strand
TATTATCGATGAGCTTCTTCGTCCGGGACGTGATCCTCGTGAAGATATGCCCAAGCCTATACTTAGAAGCGACGTTCTTGATATGAAGGATCTCGAAGAGGGAATGGTTCTTAAGGGTACTGTTCGAAATGTTATCGACTTTGGTGCATTTGTAGATATCGGTGTACATCAGGATGGTCTTGTACATATCTCACAGATAACCAACAAGAAGTTTATCAAGCATCCGCTCGAAGTAGTGAGTGTAGGTGATATCGTAGAAGTTAAAGTAATAAGCGTAGATAAAGAAAAAGGAAGAATCGGATTATCCATGATCCTTTAATCTCAAAAATGAGTCACTTTTTACGTCCGACGTAAAAAGTGACTCATTTTAAATTTTGGTGTTAAAAATATATGAGTTGTGATAAAATATTTAATGTATGGGGTATTAATTGATTTTAATTGTTTTTAATCTTCGTTCATTATGGGGGATAGATAATGACTAGGTTGATTAAGAAGCTTATATGCACAGGAAGGGGTCTCTGTATAATGGGACTGCTTACTGTGTTTATTTTTATGTTTGGGTCTTTTACAGTATATGCTGAAACCAAATCCGGAGATGATAATAATGAGGTGGCGGTTGATCCTACGGGAAAAAGTGATGGCTATGCTGCAGTTCTTTATAACAACACGAATGGTCTTCCTACATCTGAAGCAAATGCTCTGGCTGAGACTAGCGAGGGATTTATATGGATAGGAAGTTATAGTGGACTTATTCGTTATGATGGAAATACATTTGAAAGAATCGATTCCACAACGGGTATTGCGAGTGTTGTTAGTCTATATGTTGATTCCAAGGATAGGTTATGGATTGGAACAAATGATAATGGCGTCGCTGTTATGGAACGAGGCGAGTTTACAATATTCTCTGAAGAAGATGGCCTTGGTTCTGAATCTATAAGATCTATAGTAGAAGATGATCAGGGAAATATCTATATTGGTAGTACTGATGGTATCAGTATTATAGATTCAAAAATGAATATGAAGTCCTTAGATGAAAATCTTCTAAGTGATACTTATATATGTGAACTCCGTCAGGGCGTTGATGGAGTAATATATGGTGAGACAAGAACAGGAGCAATCTTCACTATAGAAAATCAGAAGATTTCCGCTTGCTATGATGCTGATAAGTTGGGAATAGGTTCTATCTATAGTGTATATCCTGATCCTAATAATCCTGGTTATGTATATATTGGAACAGAGGGTTCTGAGATATATCATGGTAATCTTGAGGATGGTCTAACTGATATTGAAGTATATGATGCATCACCTCTTGATAATATTACTTCTATAGAAATGCTTCAGGACGTATTATGGGTATGTTCAGATACAGGTATTGGTTATTTTCAGAATGGTGAATTCTCAGTATTAGAGAATATTCCTCTTAACAATTCCATTGATAATATGCTCGTTGATTACGAAGGAAATCTTTGGTTCAACTCATCCCGTCAGGGTGTTATGAAAGTTGTCCCTGATCAGTTTACAGATGTCAGCTTTAAGTATCGTCTCCCTGATATGGTCGTTAACTCAACATGTCGTCTGGGCGATAGACTCTTTATTGGTAGTGATACTGGTCTTGTGGTAGTTGATAAGTATACCAGGGTTCGAAATATTAAGATTAAAAGTTTAGATACTGAGCTGGAGAAGGTCAATAGTTCATCTAATCTTGTTAGTCTTCTTGATGGTGTCAGAATCAGATCGATTGTAAAAGATTCAAAGGACCGTCTATGGATATCGACTTATAGTGATCTTGGCCTTGTTCGATACGATAATGGCAAAGTTAAGACATTTACAACTGCAAATGGAATGCCTGCCGATAAGGTTCGAGTAGTTGTAGAAAAGTCTGATGGAACTATCATGGCAGCATGTAGTGGTGGACTTGCAATTATAGAGGATGACGAGATTAAGGAAGTATATGATGCAAGCTCTGGTATCAGTAATACTGAAATCCTGACATTAGTCGAAGGAGATAACGGCGATATATACCTGGGTTCTGATGGAAATGGTATATATAAACTGTCAAAGGGTAAGGTTACTAACTTTGGAAAACAGAGCGGCCTTCATAGTGAAGTTATATTGCGTATCAAGAAGGATACCGAACGTAATCTATATTGGATTGTAACAAGTAACTCCCTGGCTTATATGAAGGATGATACTATCACTACGGTAGAGAAGTTCCCTTACTCAAATAACTTCGATCTCTACGAAAATAAAGATGGAAAAATGTGGATACTCAGCTCGAATGGTATCTATGTAGTTCCTGTAAGTGAACTTCTGAAAAATGAAGAAATTAATCCTGTATACTACGGAAGAGAAAATGGTCTTCCTTGTGTTGCAACAGCCAATTCCTATAGTGATATAGGAGATACAGGTTTGCTATATGTTTCTGGTGTTACAGGAGTCTTTAAGGTTAATATAGATGAGAACTTTGAAGATGTCAGCGTTATAAAAATGGCAGTTCCATTTATAGAAGCAGATGGAAAGATGATCTATCCTGATAACGATGGAAAGTTCCGAATAACATCTGATGTAAAACGTGTAACTATATATCCGTATGTTTATACATATTCTATGATAAATCCTCAGGTTACTTATTCTCTTGAAGGGTTTGATACAGAAGAAAAGACTGTTAAGAGAACAGAACTTGAACCGATAGATTATACGAATCTCGCGGGTGATACATATGTATTTCATATGAATATAACAAATGCTCTGGGAGATGGTGATAAATCTTTAAATGTCACTATTGAAAAGGCTCGTTCCATATATGAGCAGTTCTGGTTTAAGGCATTACTTTCTTTCGTTATCTTAGCGGTAACAGGTTGTGTAGTTGCTTTATATGTTAGAAGAAAAACAAAGGCGCTATTAAAGAAACAGCAAGAAAATAAAGAATTCATTCGAGAGATGATCGAAGCATTTGCGAAGACAATCGATATGAAGGATGAATATACAAAGGGTCATTCAACAAGAGTTGCTGATTATACTGCTATGCTTGCTGAAGAACTTGGATTTGAAGAAGAGGATGTTGAGAAGTATTACAATATAGCACTTCTTCATGATATCGGAAAGATTGCGATACCACCTGAGGTTCTTAATAAACCTGGACAGCTGACAGATGAAGAGTTCAATATAATCAAGTCTCATGCTGCTAGAGGTTATAAGGTTCTTAAAGATATCAGTATCATGCCTGAACTTGCAATAGGTGCAGGTGCTCATCATGAGAGACCAGATGGAAAGGGATATCCTAATGGACTTAAGGGAGATGAGATTCCTAGAGTTGCACAGATTATCGCAGTGGCAGATACATTTGATGCTATGTATTCCGACAGACCGTATCGTAAGAGAATGAACTTCGAAAAAGCGGTTTCTATCATTAAAGAAGTATCAGGTACTCAGCTTCAATCTGATGTTGTAGACGCTTTTCTCAGACTTGTGGATAAGGGTGAGTTTAGAGCGCCGGACGATGATGGTGGCGGAACAACTGAAGATATCAATAACATTCGTAAGCAACAGAAGAAGTATGAAGAACAGAAAAAGAAAGCTGGGCTCGATAATATCTCTGATACAGCAAAGCAATCAACTGATTCGTCTGATACAAAATCTGAAGATGATAAGATAGATAAAAAACAAAATGATAAGAAAACAAAACGGGAAAAGAAAGAAAAGAAAGAGAAGAAGTTTATGCGTTCTAATATGAGGGATAGACTTCATAAAGTAAAAGACGAAATAGAAGATTCAGAAGAATAAAGCTAAATGAAACGATAAGAAATGACTTAGTAGTAAATTGCTACTAAGTCATTTTTTTAGATTTTTACTTTATTTTTTATTGTTAATTTATACAAAAGCGTATTTTTATAAAGTTTTCTATTGTTAAATATGGAGAAAAAAGTCCTAAAACCTTGCGTTTTGATATGTTTTGGATTATTATAACGAACGATACTATAAACTAAAGACAAAATATTTTGTTACATCTCGGGTAATATTTTTTCTAAAACGGAGGACGGAAAAAATGACAGTTAAGAAGACTAGTGTTAAGGATCTCGCTGAGAAGGCAACTGCTGCTAAGAAGGCAGAAGCTAAGGTAGCTGAGAAGAAGGAAGTTGTAAAGGTTGAGAAGAAGGAAGTTGCTAAGGTAGCTGAGAAGGTTGAGCCAGCTAAGAAGGCAGAGCCAGCTAAGAAGGCTGAACCAGCAAAGAAGACTGCTACAACAACAAAGAAAGCTGCTGCTCCAGCAAAGAAGACAGCTGCTAAGGCACCAGCTAAGAAAGCAGAGCCAGCAAAGAAGGAAGCTGCTAAGAAGGCTCCAGCAAAGAAAGCTGCTACAACAACAAAGAAGGCTGCTGCTCCAGCAAAGAAGGAAGCAGCAAAGAAGACAGCTGCTAAGGCACCTGCTAAGAAGGCTGCTACAAAGGCACCTGCAAAGAAGACAACAACTAAGGCTACTACAAAGGCTGTTAAGTCAGTAGAGAAGGTTGTAGTTGAGTACGCTGGTGGTCAGTATGATACAGCTGATATCGTTGCTAAGGCTAAGGCTGCTTCTGGTAAGAAGACAGTTAAGGAACTTAACGTATACTTCCAGCCAGAGACAGGAATGATCTACTTCACAGCTGATGGTGCTGAAGGATCAACAAATCTGTAAGTAACACTTTAATAGATAAAATTAAGGACACCGATTCGTCGGTGTCCTTTTTTGTTAGCTTGTGTATTAAGTTGAAAAAACTTTCTGTATAATAATTACTCAGCTCCGCGCATTTTGATGATAGGAGAGCCTTTACCTTTTACATAGTCACCGGTGATGATGACAGTTCCTATATTATCATCTTTAGGTACTTGATACATGATATCAAGTAGTAAGTCTTCGATTATAGATCTAAGAGCTCTTGCTCCTGTTTTTCTTTCTGCAGCTATATGAGCTATCTCAACATAAGCTTCATCTTCAAACTGCAAGTCAACTTCATCTATTCTGAAGAGCTTCTGATACTGCTTGATGATAGAGTTGCGAGGTTCCTTAAGTATACGAACATACATATCATCATTTAAATCACTAAGTGTAAAGACAACTGGAAGTCTTCCTATAAACTCTGGAATCATTCCGAAGTTACGCAAGTCTTCATTTGTTACTTTAGATAATAACTCAGGATCCTTCTCAAGTTCGTCTCTAAGATTTGCTCCGAAACCGATAGAAGACTGAGCTGCAATTCTTGTCTTAATTATCTCTTCAAGATCTGGGAAAGCACCACCGCATATAAAGAGTATTCCACTGGTGTTCATCATAGTAGTAGGAGTCATAGCATTTTTGCTTCCTGATCCTACAGGAACTTCAACATCTGACCCCTCGAGGATTTTAAGAAGTCCTTGCTGAACTGCTTCGCCGCTTACATCTCTTGAACGAGTTTCCTGCTTCTTGGCTAGCTTATCAATCTCATCTATAAAGACGATACCGTGTTCAGCACGTTCCACATCATTTCCAGCTGCTGTAAGAAGCTTTGATAATACACTTTCTACGTCATCGCCAATGTAACCTGCTTCCGTAAGAGATGTTGCATCTGTTATAGCAAGTGGAACATCAAGTATCTTAGCGATTGTTTTAACCATATAGGTTTTACCTGAACCAGTTGGTCCAATCATAAGCATATTAGACTTTTCAATCTCAACCTGATCAAGAAATGCTTCTGGGTTTTCATCGTAATCTAAAGCTGCCTGTTCTTTTGCTGTTAAATGTTTCTTAGGATTCTTCTCTGCTTCCTCCAGAGCAGCTTCCTCAGATAGAACTCTTTTGTAGTGGTTATATACTGCAACTGACATAACCTTTTTGGCTTTTTCCTGACCTACCACATCTCTATCAAGAAGTTTCTTAATCTGATGAGGTGCAGGTATATCTTTAAGAGTAAGTTTTCTGGCTTCTTCGTCCTCACCTTCGTTTTGGTCATCTGCAGGACTTCCAGAAGGAGAGCCATCTGGGTTTAGACCAAATCCGAATCTGAAGGATGGTCCTTTAGTTGTATTCTTTCGTTTCTTAACCTTCTGTGAGTTTGGAATATCCATATTTGGTGTAAACATATTCATGTTGTTGAAGCCTGGCATATTTGATAGATCAAATATAGGGCTGTTTTGGATTTGATCCATAGTTTTCTGGATACAATCAGGACATATATATACTCCAGTAGAGAAGTTTATCAGTTTTCCAACCTCTGATTCTGGCCTTCTACACATATAACAGTAGTTTTCATATTCATCATTATTGTTGTTATTGTTATTGTCCAAAAATCATTCCTCCATATATTTTAATTTGGTTATATTTTTATTGGTTATAGCGTTATAATAGTAACTACTTGAGTCATCATTATAGCAAATAGTTTTACAAATGTCATCCTGAGCAGTGGGCTTTGGATATTAATATTTGACAGAGGTAGCTTATATGATTAAAATAGTTGCACACCGTGGAGCATCAGGACAGCCTGGTGTTGAGAACACATTAGAGAGTTTTCAGAAGGCCATTGAACTTGGCGTAGATATGGTGGAGTATGATGTAAGAAAGACCAAGGATAATGTACTTGTTGTATATCATGACAAGAACTTCGCTGATCAGCCGGTTTCTTGGTATACATATGAAGAGATGGAGAAGGAAGCAAAGAATCGCGGATTCCATGTTCCTCTATTTGTTGAAGTCTTAGAGCTTTGTAATGGCAAAGTCTTTATGGATATAGAAATCAAAGAAACAGGATTTGAGAATAGAGTAGTAAAGCTTCTTCATAAATATGCTGATTATGATTGGTATTCAGTTAAGTCATTTAAGGATGCTGTATCATATAAGATTAAAGATATAGATCCTAAGATTACGACAGGACTTCTTCTCGGATATGAGAAGGCTGATGTAAGAAGACGTGTAAATGAGCTCTTCCCAGTTAGAAGACTAAGAGCTTGTAGAGCTGACTTTGTTAGTCCTCATTTCCTTCTTCTAAGATACGGATTCGAAGCTAGAATGAAGAAGGCTGGATATCCTATCTATGTGTGGACTGTAAATGCACCAGAAATAATCGATGATATGCTTACGCGTGATATTACTGGTATTATCACAGATAATCCGGTCTATGCTCTTGAGGCTAGAGCCGAGATGAATGATCCGGACTGGGCGGAGGATATCAAGTACTAATAAGAAAGACAGATTAGAAACTAATGAAAAGTAAAGGTATTGGAAAACTTAATATTCTTTTAATTATTGCAGCAGCTGCTTTTTTAGTTCTTCCAACTTATCTTACATATTCTTTGATGAAAAGAAATGATGCTATAGAAGAAAAGGCTGATGAGATGGTCTTTTCTGCCAGCAAAGTAAATGAAGTAAGTGCTCCGATTGATATGTTAAGTCATTCGGAAAATGATGCAGAAGTAAATATTCAGGCAACTACTGAGGTTGAGGCCCCGATCGAGAAGGATACAACGGATATTAATCCGCTAACTCTTGTCGAAACTGCTACAGATGCTGAGGAGTCAGATTCGGTTGAAGAGTCTACAGCAACAGATGCTGTACCTTTAAATGGTAAGAGAGTATATCTTACATTTGATGATGGTCCATCAGATTATACTGATGAACTTCTTGATATACTCGCTGAGTATAATGTAAAAGCAACATTTTTTGTTGTTCGTAATTTTCAGCATCCTGATTCACTTCGTAGAATAGCAGAAGAAGGACATACTATAGGTCTTCATTCTGCATCTCATGAATATAGTAAGCTTTATGCTGATTTGGATTCATTTGAGAAGGACGTTCAGGGAGTTCATAACTGGGTAGAGCATCTGACAGGAATAGATACTCGTTTATATAGATTCCCAGGTGGAAGCTCTAATACGGTCTCATGTGTACCGATTTCTGAATGTGTTGAATATCTGCATGAAAATGGTTATGAATATTATGACTGGAATGCTGAAAGTAGAGATGCAGAGCTTCTCGATCTTACACCAGAACAGTTAAATGAGAATATCATGTATAGTGTTCGTAGTAATGAAGGCGATTCTATAGTTCTAATGCATGACCTTGATGAGCATTACAATACTGTAGAGGCTCTTCCTGACCTTATAGAGACGCTTCAGTCTGAGGGTTATGAGCTGTGTACACTTGGAGGCGATTCACCTAAGTGTCAGCATTATATTACTACGGAAGACTAAGCATATAAGTTATGGATTACAAAGAGGCTAGAAATTACATAAAAGAAAAGGAAAAGCTGGGGAGCGTTTTCGGATTAGATAGTATCAAGGAACTACTAAGGAGACTTGATAATCCGGAGAAGTGCGCCCCGGCTATTCATATTGCAGGAACAAATGGAAAAGGCAGTATACTTGCATTTGTGGAAGAAACATTTGTAAAGGCTGGCATGAATGTTGGAAGATATATATCACCAACTATTTATAGCTATAGAGAACGTTATAGACATAACAAAGAGTGGGCTTCTAAGGAAGAAATTGCACTTGCTATAACTTCTGTTAAAAAGCAGGCAGATGCTATGATCGAAGAGGGGCTTCCTAGTCCTACCGCCTTTGAGATAGAGACTGCAGCTGCATTTTGGCTATATAGATACTGGAATGTTGATGTAATGCTGATAGAATGTGGTATGGGTGGAAGACTTGATGCTACAAATGTTTTGGAGACAGATGTTCTAAATGTTCTCTCGTCCATCAGCATGGATCATATGAATGTACTCGGAAGTACACTTAAGGAGATAACTCGCGAGAAACTAGGAATAGTAAGAGATAAGTCAACACTTATAACCTATCCTCAGTGTGATGAAGTAATGACTGAGATTATGGAATATTCTGTTCTGCATAATGTACGTCTTATTACAGTAGATAGAGATGAACTTTGCATCAATGAAGAAACATTTCATAGTGCTTCCTTTACATATCGTGGTGAGGATTATGACATTTCTATGGGAGGAAAGTATCAGATTCTAAATGCTATAACTGCCATAGAGATTCTGAAGTACTTTAAAAATGTTTGCGAAGATTACATTTACATGGGTCTTCTTACAACTCAGTGGGATGGACGTTTCACTGTAGCAAACTCCAAACCTCTTGTTATAGTAGATGGAGCACATAACAAGGACGCATGGCTTAGACTACGTGAAAGCGTTGATAAGTATTTTACAAACAGAAAGATCATTTATATAATGGGTGTGTTCCGCGATAAGGAATACGATAAAATGATTGAGATTCTGTCGCCAACTATGCATAAGGTCTACACAGTTCAGTCAAGTAATCCGAGAGCTATTCCTTCTGATGAACTGTCTCGTTACTTTGAAGCGGCTGGTGTTGATTCGGAAAGCAAGAAGGATGTGAGACTGGCGCTTGATAGTGCTATGGAAGCGGCTGATGATGATTCTGTTATCATAGTGTGCGGAACGCTGTCTATAACTGGAAATGCTTTAAAATATCTTGGGGTTAGAAGTTAAAGGGATGGACAAAATGAATAGAGTAGATAAGATATTAAATGATCCAAGCTTTATTAAGAGAATAAATGAGATAGAGGCTGCTGAGTCTGATCGAGAGTATTGCCGTCATGGCATGGAACATATACTGTCGGTTGCTCGTATATCTTATGAGCTTTATCTCGAGTTATATATTGACTGGCTCGATAATGAGTGGCATCACACCGATATGGTGAAGGATGAGTCGATTGTAGAGTTAAATGATGATATCGAGAGAAAGTTCTGGAAGAAGGATTATATGAAGGAAATCCTTTACGCTACAGCACTTCTCCACGATATAGGTAGATGTTCGAAATATGAAGAAGAGATGAGTCATAGAGAGTCAGGTCCTATTATCGCAAGACCTATTCTTGAAAGATGTGACTTCTCTTATGGTGAGATTGATGACATATTAGATGCTATAAAAAAGCACGGTACTCCTCCTGAAGATGAGGGATGTCTTGCTGGAATACTTTACAGAGCTGATAAGTTATCTAGACTATGCTTTAGCTGTGGATCTAGTGATTCCTGCAACTGGTCATCAGATAAGAAAAATGCTTCTATAAAGTATTAATGATAAATGTAAAGAACGCACTTGGTAATATCGGTGGTAAATTATGGATAAGATAAGAATCGATGATATAAAGATATATGCATATCATGGGGTCCTTCCTGAAGAGAAGAAGAATGGTCAGGAGTTTTTTGTTTCTGCAGAGCTTTCCCTTGATCTTAAGTCCTCAGGAACTTCGGATAGACTAGATCATACAGTGAATTATGCTGATGTGACTAAACTGATAGAAGATACATTTACGGAGGTAAGCTTTAATACTATAGAAGCTGCTGCTGAATCTGTGATTGAGTCTATACTTACAGAATATAACCTTATTCAGAAGGTTACTATTAAGGTAAGCAAGCCAAATGCACCAATCGATGCAGATTTTAGAGATGTATCTGTTGAGCTATCCAGATCTCGTCATACAGTTTATCTGGGCCTTGGCTCTAATCTTGGAGATAAAAGAGGATTTCTTAACAAGGCGGTTGAAGAACTGGGTAAAGATACAGCGATTACTGTACGTAAAGTGTCTGAATATATTGAGACTGAGCCGTATGGACCTGTAGATCAGCCTAACTTTCTAAATGCTGTTATGGAGATTGAGACTCCTCTTGAAGCTCAGGAACTTCTTTCTATTATTCATGATATTGAGAAAGAAGCGGGCCGCGAGAGACTTATTCATTGGGGACCTCGTACCCTTGATATAGATATACTTCTTTTTGATGACGAAGTTATAAATACTGAGACGCTTACTATTCCACATCCGGAGATGCATAAGCGCGAGTTTGTTCTTATACCACTTACCGAGATAGCTCCATTTGTCTATCATCCAACGCTTAAGCTAAATGCTGTTCAAATGCTTGAGGAGCTTCGTAAGAACTCCTACGACTCGGTGGAAAAGGTTGAAACTGAAGACTATGAAGAGATTGACCATCTGAGTCTGACAGGAAAGTCTGTTGTATACGCAGGTGTTCCAGGAGCTTATGCAGAAGAAGCTGCTATTAAGTATTTTGGCGACAAGGTTATATATAAGAATGTTAAAAGATTTGATGATGTTGTAAAGGCTGTCGCTGAAGGAGAGGCTGAGTATGGTGTTATTCCGATAGAGAATAGCTCGGCTGGATTTGTTACCGGTAATTACGACATCATACGTACTGGCGGTGTGAAGATAGTCGCTCAGATTACTATAGATATAAATCATTGCTTGTTGGGACTTCCTGAATCGGATATATCTGATATTACGAAGGTATATTCACATCGTCAGGGACTTATGCAGTGTAAGGATTTTATAGATCAGCACGGATTTAAGTCTGAAAATGTCAGCAACACAGCTAGGGCTGCTGAAAGAGTTAAGGATGAGGGGCTTATTAATCAGGCTGCAATTTCAAGTGAGAGAGCGGCAGAAATATACGGCCTTAAGATTCTTGATAAAAATATCAACTTCTCAGATGACAATGCTACCAAGTTTGTTATCCTAACAAAAGAAGAGGTTTATCTGACCGATGCCACAAATGTAAGTGTATGCTTCACAACTCAGCATAAGGTCGGAGCCCTCTATGATGTAATGGGTATAATTGATACAAATCAGCTTAACATGACAAGCATAGAGTCACGTCCATCGCTGAAGCATCAGTGGGAATACAGGTTCTATGTAACATTTGAAGGAAAGCTGACAGATAGAAATGTTATAAGAGCACTTCGCGAACTCGAAGCAAATACCGACGAGATGATAATCCTCGGCACCTACTAATGAGCAAAATGAGCAAAATGAGTCACTTCCACGTCCGACGTAACTAGTGACTCAAAAATGAGTCACCAGTTACGTCGGACGTGAATGCTGACTCATTCTAGAAAAAGAGGTTGACAAGTGGCGTGTTGGTGTTGTATTATAACAAAGCGCGTGTAATGTAATGCGCTGATTGTATAACAAAGTAGAGTATCCACTCTCACCTGGGCTACCGCCTAATAGCTTAGAAGCTATGAACTGATAGTTCTTATATATAGGTAGTCGGGTCGAATACATTTAGTAATCAGTACCTGGAGGTAAACCCACTGTGACGGAGGGGATACTTATTTATGGTTTAATACTGATAGAATGTTAAGTGGATGTCTCTATAGATATCCACTTTTTTTTACGGAGGGTAAGGCAATAGACTATTTAATTAATGAACAGATTCGAGACAAGGAAGTTAGAGTTATCGGAGCTGAGGGTAATCAGCTGGGTGTTATGAGCATTCAGGAAGCTAGAGATGCTGCAGATGCTGCAGGACTTGATCTTGTAAGGGTTTCACCAAATGCAAAACCACCAGTTTGCAAGATTATCGATTATGGTAAGTTCCGTTACGAGATTGCTCGTAAAGAAAAGGAAGCTAAGAAGAAGCAGAAGATCGTTGAGATCAAAGAGGTTCGCCTCTCACCTAATATTGATTCAAATGACCTTAACACTAAGATCAATCAGGCTAGAAAGTTCCTGCAGAAGGGTAACAGAGTAAAGGTTACTCTTAGATTCAGAGGAAGAGAGCTTGCATATGTTAATCAGAACAAGCCACTTCTTGATGACTTCGCAGAGAAGCTTTCAGATATTTCAACTATTGATAAGCCTGCAAAGTTCGAAGGTAGGAGCATGACAATGGTTCTTGCTGCTAAGGCCAGCAAATAAATGAAGCTAAGCGAGACTTAGTTATTAAAAGTAGTTAATAATTTCAGTTTATTCTGAATTATATAAATAGTAGGAGGGAAAAAACATGCCAAAGTTAAAGACAAAAAGAGCTGCTGCAAAGCGCTTCAAGGTAACAGGAACTGGAAAGCTTAAGAGAAGTAAGGCTTACAAGAGTCATATTCTTACAAAGAAGACTACTAAGAGAAAGAGAAATCTTAGAAAGTCTACAATTACAGATAAGACAAATGAGAAGAACATGAAGAAGATTCTTCCATATCTCTAAGATTTGATAAGATATTTCGATTAGGAGGAAAGACAAATGGCAAGAATTAAAGGTGGCGCTAATGCCAAGAAAAGACATAATAAAGTACTTAAGGCTGCAAAGGGATACCGTGGAGCTAGAAGTAAGCAGTATAGAGTAGCTAAGCAGTCAGTTATGAGAGCAGATGCTTCTGCATTTGCAGGTCGTAAGGAGCGTAAGAGAGACTTCCGTAAGCTCTGGATTGCACGTATCAACGCTGCAGCTAGACAGAATGATATCTCATACAGCCAGCTTATGCATGGTCTTAAGGTAGCTGGTGTAGATATGAACCGTAAGGTTCTTTCTGAGATCGCTATCGCTGATCCAGAAGGTTTCGCTAAGCTTGTTGAAGTTGCTAAGGCAGCTATTGCTTAATTAGTATAAATACATTGAAAAGAACGCGGTGACATAGTCATCGCGTTTTTTTTTATTGATTTCGTTGGATTTTTTATTCATCTTATATTTTTTATTGCTTTTATAGATAGTTAATGTTAGCATTTCAACTGTGCAAATGCATATGAGTCGATATGACTAAATATATATTTATTTCTAAAAAGGGGGACTAATAATGCCAAATCCATATTTACCAAAGTGGGAGTATATTCCAGATGGAGAACCAAGAGTATTTGGAGATAGAGTTTATATATATGGTTCACATGATTTTGCTGGTTCAGGCAGCTTCTGCGACCGTGTTCTAAAGTGCTGGAGTGCTCCAGTAGATAATCCTAATCAGTGGGTTTGCCATGGAGATATATTCCGCGTTGGAAAGACAAGAGATTATGAGAAGCCAAATACTGACTATACTGTGGATACATCAAAGCTTTTTGCTCCAGATGTAGTTGAGAAGGATGGAAAGTATTATCTGTTTGCTTATATTGAGGGACTTCCTGGTTGTGTTGCTGTAAGTGATAGGCCAGAAGGACCATTTGAGTTTGTATCTACCTTCAAGTGTTACGATAAAGAAGCATTTAACGGTGGTATCTTTATAGATCCAGGTGTATTAGTTGATGATGATGGAAGAGTATATATCTACTGTGGATTCCAGAAGTCTGAGATGGCTGAGCTAAATGCAGATAACATGTACGAGGTTATCGAAGGTTCGATAAAGCCTGACTTTATTCCTATAGAGCCTCGTCCAGAGGATGGCTTTGATGTAAATGAGAAGCTTTTCTTTGAGGCTGCTTCTATGCGTAAGATTGGTGATACATACTATATGATATATTCACCTAATGATTGTCCTAAGCTTGCTTATGCGACATCAGACAGCCCAACAGGCCCATTTAAGTTTAGAGGCTATATCATAGATAGTGGAGTTGATTATCCGGGTGGAAATGATCATGGCTCTATAATGCAGGTTAATGGCCAGTGGTACATATTCTATCACCGCATGACTAATGGAACTATCATGTCACGTCGTGGCTGTGTAGAGAAGATCGAAATACTTCCTGACGGTTCTATTCCTATGGTAGAGACAACATGTTGTGGGTTTGAAGATTCACTTAATCCATATCAGATTACAGATGCTGATCTTGCATGCGTTCTTACAAATGGTGCATTTATATCAGAGAGAAATGTATTCTCCAGATTTATTCGTAATATATCTGCTGAAACAGTTATCGGATATCGTTACTTTGATTTTGGTGAGGACTTTGGAAGTAAGACTATGGAGTTTGCTGCTAAGGTTCGTGGCCTTGGTACTAACTGCAGAATGAATATCTATATAGATGGTGTAGATTCTGAGGACCGACTTCAGACATGTAAAAAGGTTGGAAAGAAGATTGGTTCTATCGAAATAGGACATGATGATGAAGTTATTCAGACAGTTGTAGAGGCGGTTACAGGTCGTCATGCTGTATACTTCACATTTGAAACAGACTACAGTGGTTGGATGGCGGATTACTTCAAGGGCAGAGCTCTTTTTGAACTTGAAAGTTTTGTCTTCATGAAGTAATAAGTGCAAGTTTGGATAAAAAATCTTTGGATAATTTGGAATTATCCATTGACAAATGTGTTCTAAATTGATACTATATGCAAGTCGCATGCGAGTGCGACTTGTGTAAGCGGGAGTGCTGGAATTGGCAGACAGGCTAGACTAAGGATCTAGTGGTGGCAACGCCGTGTGGGTTCAAGTCTCAGCGACTTCATTACGAAGTCGCTTCGGTCAGGCTCAAACATAGTTTGAGCCGAGCCAGCTAGAAACAGTCCACCGGACTGTTTCTTTCACGCTGCCTCCCCATCTCCCTTGTGTAAAAGAAGGTGTTTGCACCTGCTCTTTTTACGACTATGTTTTGACTGTTCACGACAATTTCTTGTAATTTATATATGAGATAGTGTAATATTCAATCATTGACCAATAAAATGGGGGATTTATTGGATGGGTGGAGGTTATGATGACATTTGCAGATAAGTTTTATGCGATATTAAATACTTATATTCTGTCTACGCTTTCTTATATAGGCGAAAGCTTCTGTATTCTTTCTATAATATTGATCATGCTATGTTTTTTAGGAAGAGTTGGAACTTTTACTAGGAAGTCTATATATCCGGTTCTCGCTTTTGTGGGAATAGGAACTATTCTAAATATATATTCTGTGTGTCATGATTATTTTGTGATGAGGAATCATTGGAATGAACCTTTTCAGGAAAGTATTGTTAGATTGACAGATAAATCAGAATATAGCTCAATTATAACTATAGTAGTTATTCTAGCAATTATATTTTCGGTATTATTGACATTTTCTGAACATAAGATACTTAATTGCTTAATTGCTGGATTCATGATCATTTTTTATGAGACTTATATATCAGTAGAAATGTTATGTACTACTATTTATTTCACTAACAAATCTAGAAATTACATATTTCAAGGTTCATTTATATATGAAGAATTAGAGGATGCGTTATCGTATATTTTTATTCTTGCATATATGTTTATAATGGCATTGACTTTTTTTGCCTTGTATCTTG
>CACWGK010000048.1 GCA_902760415.1 uncultured Lachnospiraceae bacterium | reverse complement strand
GATACACTTGAGTTATATGATTATGAATCTGAAAATATGCCTGAAGCAATTAAGTACGCGCCAGATGAGTTTATGAGTACAGGTGACTGGGCCATGACGGAAATTACAGAAGAAAGAAGAGTTCAGAGGGAGGACATAGAAGAAAATATATCTCGTCTGGAGGCGGAAAAAGAGGCGGCGCCTGAAACTATAGAAAATGATTATTCATATCAGGGATACATGGGTAAAATCAGTGGAGAAGATTATTACATGTATTTTGGTAACAGGGAATATGACGAATATCTGAGTTCGCCTGAATCTTATCAGTTTAATGGACGTGTTATAACTATAATGAGAAAAAATCTGGAGGATGCATTCTCTGACAAAATGATGCAGGAATTATATAAGGGAGAGACCGAAAACGATTCTGATATAAAGGGTTTGGAAACTCAGAAAAATGAGGACTCTGAAATAATCAACAAAACAAATGCTATAATAGACAAATTTGAAGTATCTCTTCAGGATCCTGATGATAAGGATATCGATGAAAAATACTTTGAGGAGGCAGAAAGCTTCCTCGCAAAGCTAGGTCTTTCGGACTATAATCTGGATGGTGCTTCCGTGCTTCTGTGGGGCCAGGACGTATCTATTGGATTCTTGTATAAGGAAAATATAAATATGTCATCGTATAGTCCTATATATTCAGATGGATATAAGCTTAGATATACGCTGGATTTTGAAAATACTGATCGTATAGAATTAAATGATTTAGAGCTAGCATCCTATGCAGAGTCTGGAGATACATTAGATGTTAATTCCTATGTTGATATATATGTAAATGATAAGGGAATAATTGGCTGCCAGATATATAATCCAGCTAAAGTGATAAAGCAGGAACAGGTAAAAAATGTAATGGATAATAATTCCGTTATGGAGGTTGTTAAAGATAAAGCTGGAGAACTTGCTGTCTGGAATATGCCTGCAGGACAAAGCATTAAGAATATCAGTATAGAAAATGAAAAGCTGGTTAGCATTCCTATAAGATCATCTGAGGATGAAGAGGAATACACATATGTACCTTGTTATCTTTTGTACAATAATCTATCAGATGAGCCATGGACGACTGGATCAATTATTCCACCTGAATCCTGTGTGGACGCTCCATTTCTTCTAATAAATGCAATAGATGGCAGTTTTGTAAAAGTTGAAGATGAACTGACTGATTATCCTGCTGGTTGGGACAATGGTAATGTAGGATATAATAACTTTAAACTCGGAACCTGGAGTCGTTTTTCAAGAGAAGACTAGAGGAAATGTATATGAAAAAAGAGATGATCTATATGATTAGAGTAAGTAATATTTTTATAAAAAGAATAAGTATATTTGGTCTCACAGCTTGCCTTATGCTGTCGTCTGCAGGCTGCCAGAAAAAGGCTGATGATATAGAAGTACTAGAAGGTGAAGAAACTGCATCTTCCAGTGATGCAGATAATGAAGAGGGTAAGGAATCAAAGACAGGAGATAGTAGCGAATCGAAACTAAGTAACGCCTTTAATATTTCAGGAAATGATGCTTCCACAGCTCTTTCAGAAAAATGGGTTGATTCATTTGAACTAGAAGAGGGACCTTTCGAAAGAGTGGACGTTAATGCTACCGTCTATGAGTATAATGGGGTTAATAAGGTTGTTACCGTTCAGGCTGATGAGTATGATAAGGATTATATCAAAGAAATGTGTGACAGAGTGTATCATACCACGCCAGAAGTATATGATTATAATGCTAAAACCAAGAGACTTTATGATAAGGATATAGAGTATTACACTGAGCTAAAAAATGAGTATAATTCTGATAGAACGGATGTAATTTTCTACACAACTGATGATAGAGAGGAGTCTCTTGATACACTGCTTGAAGAAGCTAATGCAGAAGTTGATGCTACAATATCAGCTCTTGAAAAAGAAAAGGAAGCTGCTCCAGAAACTGTTGAGAATGATTATTCCTATGGTGGATATGTTGGTGATATTCAAGGCGATGAGTATTATATGTATTTCGGTAATTGTAACTATGATGAGTTTGCCTATCTTGAGGCACCAACAACAACATGTTATGATGGTCGAGTATGTACAATCTTTAGAACAGATATCGCTTCATTATATGATGGGAAAAAGGGATTCATATCTCATTATGGTATGGCTGGAACGGCAGATACATTTAGCGAACCGCCAGAAGATATAAAGATGGCGGCAGATAAGTTTGTTGATACAATAGGTTTTGGTGACTATAAGTTTGTTGATGGAGGAAGCTTTTATTATCAGGATGGACTTAATTCCGACATTGTCAATTCAATGGATACTCTAAATATGAATTATGAGAATAAATCTGGTGAAGCAGGATATGTACTCACATATACATTAGGTGGAACCTCTTACGAAACCCTTCTTCCATTTTTCTTTAGATTTGATAATTATGTCGATAATAAAGAGGCGATGAGTACACAATCCTCTATATATGTTTTTGTAAATGAGAAGGGCGTATTAGGTTGTCAGTTAGAGAATCCATTTACAGTTAAAAATGAAGCGGATACTGATATAATAAGTATTGATGATGTAAAGGATATAATAAGCCAGAATGTGCAAAGTGAAGAGGCGTGGAATATAACTTCGGATTCTGTAACTAAGATGCCTGAGATTGACACACTTCAGCTTATATACTTCCCTATTAGATCATCTGTGGATGAATCAGAATATACATTTGTGCCTGCATATATAGCCTTTGATTCGGTAGTTGGTTCTGGAACTATAGATAGTACATCGGCCTCTATGGCACTTCAGAGTGCTCCCTTTATGCTGATCAATGCAGTGGATGGAAGTTTTATAGATGTAAATGAAAATCTCTCCGATTATCCTGCTGGATATAAGAGAGGAAATGAAGGATATGAAGAATATATAACTCATGTCTGGAAAAGATTTGAGGGAATGAACGAAGAGGATTACTATGATTAAGATACTTGTTGTTGAGGATGAAAAACCTATCTCAGATCTTATAAGACTTAATCTTCGTAAGGAAGGATATGAATGTACTGCTGTCTATGATGGTCTGGACGCTATAGACATGGTGGATAAGGAGCACTTTGACTTGGTGCTTCTGGACATAATGCTTCCAGGCGCAGACGGTTTTGAGGTTATGGATTATATAAGACCACTAGAGATCCCGGTTATATTTATAACTGCAAAGTCTGCACTGGATGACAGACTTCATGGACTTACATCAGGTGCTGAAGATTATATGATCAAACCTTTTGAACCTTCAGAACTGATAGCAAGAGTTAATATAGTCCTCAGACGATATGATAAAACGGAGAAGATATTAACTCTCGGTGATCTCACGGTTAATACTGAAAGTATGGAGGTAACCAGGGGCGACGACTTGATTAAACTTACCCCAAAAGAGTTCGAACTCCTGGTCCTTCTACTTCGAAATAAGAATATAACGCTTTACCGCGATCGTATCTATGAAGAGGTATGGGGCGGTGATTCAGATGTGGAAACACGTACGGTTGATATTCACATCCAGCGACTTAGGAAAAAGGCGAATCTTAAGGGGTCGCTTGTAACAGTTTACAACATGGGTTACAAGATAAAAGAGTAGATTAGACATATGAAGTTTAGATATAAGGTATTATTTGTAAACTTAATAATCCTTTCAGTAGTACTTGGCTTTACGGGATATCTTCTAGTGTATAGAAACTACACGCAGAGTCTAGAAGTCGAGCTTCGAAATGCAACTTCTGAAAATAACATGGTCAAAGCTTCTGTAGAGTATGAACTTTTGGATCTGCTTAATTCTAGTGAAGGTAAGAATGCATTTGCGAGAGATATGGGACGTGTTATCAAGAGAGTAGATTCAAGTATGCTTCTCTCTGGAAGTACCCTCTACGTAAAGTATGCTGATGAATATGTGTTCTCTGGAGATAATATGGAGAACCTGGTGCCAGATGACCTTTTTTCGGATGAATCATCAGCGGCAGGCGCAGGGGCTTCGGGACCTTTATCTACAGGAAAGAAGTATATATATCATAACGGCGCAGATGGTCATTTTCTATATGTCAGTTCACCCGGTTATCTAAATGATTCTTCCCTTACCATCATAACAAAGAAGAATCTATCAAATGTATACGATCAGCTGGCAGCTAATCTAAGATTCTTAAAGATCATTTCAATCATTGTTCTATTCATTTCCGCTGTAATCATATATCTTGTCAGTCGTCTTATGACTAGACCGCTTGAGAATCTTAACAGTATCACGACGCGAATCTCTGGCGGTGACTACTCGGTAAGAGCAGATATCAAGTCTGATGATGAAGTTGGAAAGCTTGCTGAAAACTTCAATCTCATGGCGGGTTCGGTTGAGGAAAATGTGGAAGAACTGAAGTCGATGATTCATCGAAGGGAGCAGTTCGTTGCAGACTTCACACACGAGATGAAGACTCCTATGACCACAATCATTGGATATGCGGACTCAGTACGTCATCTGGATATGACGGATGAGGAGCGAGACATGTCACTGGAATATATCTACACAGAAGGAAAGAGACTTGAGACGATGTCGCAGAAGCTCTTTGATCTTCTGTATCTGAAGAACAGCACAGTCTTTATGGAAGAGCAGGATGTGCAGGAACTGGGGGAAGAGACAATCCTCCATATGAAGCCTATTCTGGAACGAAATGATATATCTATAACTTCGGAGTTCGAAGAAGGGGAGATATATGGAGACGCCGAGCTTATCAAGACAGTCTTTATAAATCTTCTGGATAATGCTCGCAAGGCTTCTAAGGACAAGGAACACGGCGAGATATTCTTCGGCGGTAGAATGATAGAAGGGGATTCTGAAGAAAATGCTTCGTATAAGAATTCAGATAAAGCTTCAGAGAAGAATATAGAGAAGAGATACGAGTTTGTTGTAAGAGATAACGGAATCGGAATATCCGAGGAGGATCAGAAGAAGATATTCGATGAGTTCTTCATGGTAGATAAGTCCAGAACCCGTAAGGAAGGTGGAGCAGGACTTGGTATGTCCCTTGTAGCGATAATACTTGAGAAACATGGCGCTACCATTAGAATCGAAAGCGAGCTTGGAAAGGGTACTTCCATATATACCTCGTGGCCTATATTTGATGAGGATGAAGAGCTTGAGGATCTGTGATATGAGAGAGCTACTTGGTAAAAAGAAGAATATCATACTTGTTTGTACGGCAGTTATAGCTGCGGTGCTCTCTATAGTATTGCCTGAAATCCTTATATCCTATAAGACAAAATCTCTCGAAAACACAAGTCTTGATGTTCCTGAGGAGTATTATCCTACTTCATCATATTATGAGGTGACTAAAGAGTTTTCTGAGAAGCTTAGCGAATATCAGAAACGTCAGCTTATATCTGGTGCGTGGGATAGCGAAATCTCAGAGGTTGATAAGGAATACTACGAGGATATGGGCTATCACGTTCAGGAAAATGCAAAGCAGCAGATAAATGATTTCTATAACCAGAACTTCTTCCCAGGTTCTATCGAGTCATCTTATCAGCAGTGGTACAACTGGAAATGTGATTATATGCAGGCCCTTGATCTAAACTTCCGTACTTATGCAGGCTTCTTCTGGAAGACATCATTTACGCATTATGAGGATAATGAGACCATGACTATATATCAGATGCCGGATTATCGAATCATCAAAATGATATATTCATCGGATAAGATAAAAAGCCATGGAAATTATACACTCCGTACAAACTACTCTGTGGATGAGGGGATGAGGATTGCACAAATGATGATTGGCCAGGACTTTGGGGTTACTTCAGTGAAAGTTGGAGGGGAAGAAGGATTTGCCTATGTTACTGAATATATGAAGATGGGTAGGCTTACTGCGAATCTTGGTTCTGATAAGACTGATGAGACTGATATGGATACATCGGAAGTTGACGGATCGCTTACAGTAATGGTTGTTACTATACAGGATTTAAGGGAAGAGACTTCGAATGAGGAAGAGACTTACTATCTATGCATATATCAGACAGATAAGGAGTATTCTCTTGAACTTTTACCAACAGAATAATGGTATGAGATAGTGGCAGGACATATAAATGAATGAGAATATAGTATTAAAAACTGAACATATAACTAAGGAATATAAGTCCGGTAAGTCGGGAGTCTTCCGTGCTCTGGACGATGTAAATGTAGAGATAGAACGCGCTAAACTTACAATCATTAAAGGTAGGAGCGGCTCGGGAAAGACTACATTGCTCAACATGCTGAGCTACCTCGATAAGCCAACATCAGGAATCGTAACTATGGGAGAGACTGAACTTGGTAAGCTGAGTGACGAAGAGATGGAAGATTTTCGTAGAGAGCATATGGGATTTGTCTTTCAGTCAGTGGCGCTCTTTCCTATAATGAGTGCTTATGAAAATGTGGACTTTGCCCTGAGACTTGCTGAGTATGAGGGAGACCGAGACTTGCGAATAAAGGAAGTTATGACGCTCGTAGGAATCGAGGAGAGAATGATGCATGCGCCTGACGAAATGTCGGGTGGAGAGCAGCAACGTGTGGCCATTGCGCGCGCCATCGCACCGCATCCGGATGTTCTATTCGCTGATGAACCAACAGGTGCACTGGATACTGCAACAGGAATTAAGGTTGTTAAGTTATTCAAGAAGTTGATTGAAGCAGAAGGTATCTCGATAGTGATGACAACTCATGATCCGGGACTTATGGAAATGGGTGACGTTATCTATGAGATGTCGGATGGACGCCTTGTATATAAGTAAAAGGTATAGAAGATGAATGAGAAAACTATAGATAATACTAATGAAGATGCTAAATATATCGTAGAGTGTGATGGACTTGTTAAGCTATATAAAACCAGTGAAGTTGAAGTAATGGCTCTTCAAGGACTTGAGCTTCAGATAGAGAAGGGTGAACTTATAGCTATCATCGGAAAATCCGGAAGTGGTAAGACTACACTTCTCAATATCATAGGAGCATTAGAACAGCCATCAGCTGGTAAGATTTACATAGATGGGCAAGAGTTATCGACACTTTCTCCGAAACAGCTAGAGGATATAAGAAAGAAGAAGATAGGCTTCGTATGGCAGAAGTCATCTCAGAATCTTTTTCCTTATATGACTGCTGTAGAGAATATCGAATCTCAGCTTTATTATGAGAAAATGTCGAAAAAAGCACGACGTGAGAAAGCACTGTCACTATTAGAAGAAGTAGGTCTTTCGGACAAGGCAGATTCATTTCCATCAGAACTCTCTGGTGGTGAACAGCAGCGTGTGGCAATCGCGGTTGCTCTTATCAGAGACCCGGAAATACTACTTGCAGATGAACCAACAGGTGCGGTTGATTCTAAAACCTCCGATATGATACAAAATCTTTTCAGGAAGCTCAATCGTGAAAGGGGAGTTACAGTCATTATAGTAACTCACGATATCAGTCTTGCTAATAAAGTAGACCGTGTCGTGATGATATCCGATGGTCGAGTAACCACCGAGAAGATTATGAAGGAGGAATACAAAGAAAATATAACTTCAATTAACTCTGAAGATTTTGATATGTCAAATGTACATGAGGAGTTTTCTGTTCTTGATAAAGCTGGCCGACTTAAGCTCTCAGATGAAATCCGCGAGCAGACAGGTCTTAACTCTTCCCGTGTAAAGGTTGAAGTAATCGACGGCAAAGTCGTAATAAGCAGTACCGAATCCAAGTAAATGTTAAAATGAGTCACCCCCACGTCGAACGTAAAAGGTGACTCATTTTTGAGTCACTTTTTACGTTCGACGTGGGGGTGACTCATTTTAAAGAAGTAATCTCGACAAACACTCTATTTTTTGTCATAATAGTGTAGTTAGGAGATTATTATGGAAGAGAGATTTGAGTTTATTGCGCCTTGCCACTTTGGCTTAGAGGCGGTACTAAAAAATGAGATAAAGAACCTCGGCTATGATATAGTCGAGGTTGAAGATGGCAGGGTTACATTTGCTGGCCCTGCCTCTGCTATTGCCCGCGCAAATATATGGATTAGAACTAGTGAGAGAATACTTCTTAAGTGCGCTCAGTTTAAGGCTGTGACTTTTGATGAACTTTATGAGGGCATTAAGAGGATTCCTTGGGCTAGAATAATACCCCGTGATGGAAGATTCTGGGTTACTAAGGCTACCACCAATAAGTCAAAGCTTTTTAGTGAGACTTCGATACAATCTATAGCTAAGAAGGCTATGGTTGAAAGTATGGCTGGTACTTATCATATCAACAGATTTACTGAGGATGGTGAGGACTACCCGGTTCGTATATTTATTAAGAAGGATATAGTTACAGTTGGACTTGATACAACTGGTACGTCTCTTCATAAGAGAGGATACAGACAGCTTGTAGGTAAGGCTCCTATATCGGAGACCCTTGCGGCTGCACTTATCATGTTAACTCCATGGAGAGCTGACAGGCTGCTTATAGATCCTTTCTGCGGCAGTGGAACATTTCCTATTGAAGCCGCAATGATCGGTGCAAATATTGCGCCTGGCGTTAATCGTGACTTCACTTCCTGTACATGGGAGAAGCTGATTGACAAGAAGATTTGGTACGAGGCTTATGATGAGGCAAGGTCTCTTGAGAAGACAGATGTAGAGATGCATATTCAGGGCTATGATCTGGATAGTGAGATAGTGAAATGTGCCATGAAGAATGCAGAGGATGCTGGAGTGGCGCAGTATATTCATTTCCAGCAAAGACCTGTTAGAGAACTTAGTAGTCCTAAGCCATATGGTTTTATTATAACTAATCCACCATATGGAGAAAGACTTGAAGAGAAGGAAGCGCTGCCTGCACTGTATACAACTATTGGTGAGAGATTTAAGGCGCTTGATAATTGGTCGATGTTCCTGATCACTTCGTACGAAGAGGCGGAGAAGTATGTTGGAAGAAAGGCTGATAAGAACCGTAAGATTTATAATGGTATGATTAAGTCTTATTACTATCAGTTTATGGGACCAAGACCTCCAAGAAAAGATAAAAAAGAAGGATAAATGGATGAGGAAGATAGTTAGTATTGTTTTAATACTAATTGCTATAACTGCCATAATTATATATTATCCGAGAGATGAGGAGAGGAGTATGACCCCGGGGGCGAGCGTGGACGAAGCACTGGATAGTATTATCCAGAAGAAGCTGGCCATGATAGATGAGCGTGGGCTTGATCTTTGCGTCTCCGGAAAGAGTCTCAGCAGCTTTGGCTATGATGTAAGGCTGGACGATAAGGCAAAGCTTCTTGCTCCTGAGGATTTCCTAGAGGATATTATGTGCTGTTCAGTAAATGAATATCCAAATGGAAAAATCGAACTGGATAGAAGTGAGACTGAGCTTCAGTTTTCGTCTGGAGATATCCAGAATATAGATGATAAGAAATACGTTCCTATCTCTGATCATTTAGCAGAACTTGGATATGTTGTTACATACGACCTTGTGAGGGGAAAGGTTGACTTCTTAAATAACGATGGAGGAAAGTATCTCCCTAAGGCTTATGATATGCGTGAGCATGACCGAGTGACACCTGTGAGAAATCAGGGGGCATACGGTACTTGTTGGGCATTTGCCTCACTTGGTGCGCTAGAAAGTATATCACTTCCGATGGAAGAAAATATATATTCCGTCGATCACATGTCTATGAATAACGGATTCAGTCTTGACCTTAGTGAGGGTGGTGAACACACTATGAGTCTTGCTTATCTTGCCTCCTGGGAAGGACCTGTATATGAGGCTGACGATGAGTATGGAGATGGTGAGACTGATCCTGATCTTACTGCTGTAAAGCATCTTAAAGAGGCAATAATCATTGATAATGAAGAACAAGATAAGATCAAGAGCGCCATCTTCAAGTATGGTGGTATAGAGACTTCCCTTTATATGGAAATGTCATATGGGGACTTTGAGTCTGAGTATTATAACAAGGATACTTGCAGTTACTATTATGACGGCGAAGAAAAACCTAATCATGACCTTGTAGTTGTAGGTTGGGATGATGATTATCCGAAAGAGAACTTTACTCCAGAGCCAAGCTGTAATGGTGCATATATATGCAAGAACAGTTGGGGCGAAGAGTTCGGTGATAAGGGCTACTTCTATGTATCTTACGCCGATGCTAACATTTGCAAGAAATCTATAGTTTATACAAAGCTCACGGAGCCAGACAACTATGATAATATATATCAGTCAGATATTCTTGGCTGGGTAGGCCAGATGGGATTTGACAAGGACGAAGCTTACTTCGCAAATGTGTACACAGCGGAATCTGACGAAGTACTGAAGGCGGTTTCATTCTATGCGACAGGCCCGAATACAAACTTCTCAGTATATGTCGTAACTGATTATGAAGATATGTCTTCGTTAAATGGTGGAAGGCGTCAGATAGGCAAGGGTGAGACAAGATACGCTGGTTACTACACAGTTGATATCACCCAGGATATTGAACTGAAAAAGGGGCAGAAATATGCTATCATAGTGAGCGTTAAGACTCCGGGAAGTGAACGTCCTATCGCTATAGAGTGTGATGGCGGCGACAGAACTGCGAATCTCGATCTTACAGATGGTGAAGGATATGTAAGTCTCTATGGCGAGGTTTGGTATAGCGCTGAGGAGTCAGATACAAATGTATGCCTTAAGGCTTTTACAGATGATAAGTAATCCGAGTGAAAGAAAGATATAGATTGTATAAAATCTAGGAGGAAAAATAAATGAAGAAGTTGGTTTTCGCAACAGGAAATATGAATAAGCTTCGAGAGATAAAGCAGATTCTTGAAGGGCTTGATGTTGAAGTGCTTTCAATGAAGGAGGCAGGAGTCGACGTCGATATAGTAGAGGATGGTACAACATTTGAGGAAAATGCACTCATTAAGGCCAGAGCAGTATCTAAGGCAAGCGGACATCTTGCACTAGCTGATGATTCAGGTCTTGAAGTTGATGCGTTGGATAAAGAGCCAGGAATCTACTCAGCAAGATATATGGGTGAGGATACTTCCTACGATATAAAGAATGCTAACATTATAGAGAGACTTGAGGGAGTTCCTGATGAGAAGAGAACAGCAAGATTCGTGTGTGCCATGGCAGCAGTATTCCCAGATGGAACTGAGAAGACATTTGTTCGTACTATGGAAGGAAGGATTGGATATGAGATTGCTGGCGCAAATGGATTCGGTTATGATCCAATCTTCTATCTACCTGAGTATGGAAAGACTTCAGCAGAGATTAGTCCTGAAGAGAAGAATGCTATAAGCCATCGTGGTAAAGCTCTTCGTGCACTTGCTGATTATCTTAAGGATAAAGATTTCTAAAGTACTCATTTGGTATGATTAGTAGGTGATAGATAGTGGTAAAGAAGATACTGATTGTCAGTGACTCTCATGGCAGGAGTCAGAATATAAAAGCAGCGATAGATATAGAACGTCCAGATATGCTGATTCATCTTGGTGATATAGAAGATGATCCTGAGGTGGTTCGTAGGTGGCTGGATGAGACTATGAAAACTTCTGTACCTGCGGTTTTTGTTCAGGGAAACTGTGACGGATACAAAGGACTGAAGTTACAGAGTACAGCAGTCTTTGAACTGAATGATCATAGATTTTACTGCACACACGGTCATAGACAAGGCGTAAATATGGGGCTTGAGAATCTTATGTATTCGGCTCTCGAAAATGATTGTGATATCGCTATGTATGGCCATACACACGTTCCTTTCGATGACTATTTTGAAAGCTTCGGAGATGTTGGAAGTGGTGTGAGAATCCTGAATCCTGGAAGTATATCTATACCGAGAGGCGGTAGTAAGAGAAGCTACATGATCTTGACATTTATGGATGGCGGAGAGATAAATGTAGAACTAAAGAATCTAAAATTATCATAAGATAAAAAGTTAATCGAATGGTTATTTACGTACAAATTAATAAAAGAGGCGGTGGATCAACCATCGCCTCTTTCATTATATGATATATAAAGATTTCATTTTATAGGAATATGTACTTCAGTATGAAGAGAACAGCGAGTACATACATGATTGGATTAATCTTCTTAGCTTTACCACATGCGAGGTTAAGCAGTACGTATGAGATAACGCCCCATGATATACCTTCTGAGATGCTGTAGAACATTGGCATAGCTATGATGCAAAGATATGCAGGGATAGCTGATGTGTAATTCTCTTCTGACATCTTGATTTCAGTTACTGAACTTGCCATCATGAATCCTACTACGATAAGTGCAGGTGCTGTAGCGAAGGATGGGATTGCTATAAAGATTGGAGCAAGGATTGTTGATACAAGGAACAGCGCTGCTGTTGTAAAAGCAGTAAGTCCTGTTCTTCCTCCAACACCAACACCAGCTGCAGATTCAACAAATGTTGTGGTAGTAGACGTACCGAAGACTGCACCGACTGTTGTTGCAATAGCATCAGCAAGAAGTGCAGGTTTAATCTTAGGAAGCTTTCCGTCTTCATCAAGCATGTTTGCCTTAGCACTTACACCGATAAGTGTTCCAAGAGTATCAAAGAGGTCGACGAACAGGAATGCAAAGACAACTACTACAAAGTTAAGTATTCCGATATTTTTAAAGTCAACATTGAAACATTCGCCAAGTGTAAGTCCTAGCTTGCTAAAATCTGGAAATGAAAGTGTAGGGATTAATGAATAGAATCCCTCATCAGGATTTGGAATATATACACCTACAAGCTGAAGTATAATTCCTATAGCCCATACAGCGAGGATACCAAAGAAGATTGCGCCAGGGATCTTTCTGATATACATTACAGATATTAGGATTATGCCCAAGATTGCAAGAAGTGCTGTGATTCCGCTAGTGTGAAATGCTGCTTTAAAGTCAACAAGCTCAACAAGCGTTGCACCGCCAACAACAAGTCCTGCATTTTGAAGACCGATAAAACATATGAAGAGTCCGATACCTACGGACACTGCTTTCTTAAGCTCAAGAGGTATTGCGTTGAATAAAGCTTCACGTACATTAGTAAGTGATAATATTATGAAGATAACGCCTTCAACGAATACTGCAAGAAGAGCAACCTGCCAAGAATATCCCATTCCTAGAACAACAGTATAGGCCATATATGCATTTAGTCCCATACCAGCAGAAAGTGCAAATGGTAGATTTGCCATAAATGCCATACATAAAGTTCCGACAAATGATGCAAGACAAGTTGCCAGTAGTACAGCGGTTGGATCCATACCTGTTGCGGATAGGATACTTGGATTGACAGCCAGGATATACGCCATCGTCATGAAGGTGGTAAATCCAGCTAGAATCTCGGTTTTTGCAGTGGTTCCATGTTCTTTAAGTTTAAAAAACTTTTCCATGATTCTCTCCCTCTTATTTCTGTTATTCAGTTAATGAGTTATTCAGTTGCTTTTTTTTGAAAAAACATACCGTCATTGTAGCATATGTTATGTGGATATTAAAGACGAAATAAGTTATTATATGTGTATCTTTAATCGGAGGATTTATTCATGAAAAAAGGGGATATTGTTGAAGGTGTTATTGAAAAGTATGGGTTTCCCAACAAGGGAAGCTTTCTTCATGTAGAGGAAAAGTTAGATCCATCTGGAGAAAATGTAATCGAAAGAATCGAGAGAAGAATAAATGTAAAGGGAGTTCTTCCAGGTCAGAAGGTAAAGGTCCGTATCAAGAAGAAGGAAGGACAGGCAGAAGGTATTCTGCTGGATGTTACTGAGAAGTCTCCAATGGAAACTAAGAAGCCGATGTGTAACCATTTCTACAGCTGTGGTGGATGTACATATCAGACATTTGCATATACTAATCAGCTTAAGCTCAAAGAACAGATGGTGAAGGATGTACTGAAAGATGTAGTGGATTTTTCAGGTGACTTTACATGGGAAGGAATACTCGCATCCCCTGAGCAGTTTCGTTATCGTAACAAGATGGAGTTCACATTTGGAGATGAGGAGAAGGATGGTCCTTTGACTCTTGGACTTCATAGACGCCACTCAGCACATGACATACTAAGTATTGATTCCTGCGCACTGGTGAGCCCTGCTTGGAATGAGATATTAAAGTATACTCAGAAGTTCTATAGAGATCGCGGAGTTCCACATTACAACAAGAGAACACACACGGGAGTTCTACGTAACCTTGTCATCAGGGAATCGGCTGCTGATGGTGGAATTATTGTGAATCTAGTAACTACAACACATCATTCGATAGATGAATATACACGCGATATTCCTTGGAACGAGAAGAGGAGTGAGACGGTAGATGAATTATGTCTTCCAGAGTATGTAGCTGGTCTTCTATCACTTGGTGATACTGCACCTGTTGGAATGGATGGATATTCTTCCCATGGATATGATGAGAACACTGGCAGATATGGAATGCATTCCAATAAGGTTATAAGAGATAAGAATGGAGTCTTTAAGAATGCGTATCTAAGCGACGAAGAAAAGGGTGGCTCTGGTGAGTTTGAATCTCTGTCTCGCTACAACCGAATCGTAGGAGTTCTCTATACAGAGTGTGATACCTTGGCAGATGCTATTATCCCTGATACGGTGACATTGCTCTATGGACAGGACTATCTTATGGAGGAGGTCCTTGGACTGAAGTTCAAGATATCCCCATTTTCATTCTTCCAGACTAATACAAAGGGAAGTGAGGTTCTCTATTCTAAGGTTCGTGAATATGCTTTGGGAGCAATCTCTGGAAATGGAGATAAAGCCGGTAAGGATAGTGAAAAGATGACGGGAGTTATCTACGACCTCTACAGTGGAACTGGAACTATAGCGCAGATGATGGCACCGGTTGCTGATAAGGTATACGGAATAGAAATTATCGAGGAAGCTGTAGAAGCTGCGAAGGAAAATGCGAAGCTTAACAAACTTAATAATTGCGAATTCATTGCTGGTGACGTACTAAAGAAGCTTGATGAGCTTGAAGAAAAACCAGATCTGATAATTCTTGATCCTCCTAGAGATGGTCTTAATCCAAAGGCTCTTCGCAAGATTTTGGATTATGGAGTAGAGAATATGGTCTATGTCAGCTGCAAACCAACTTCTCTCGCTCGCGACCTGGCAATATTTGAAGAAAATGGATATCAACCAGTCAAGGGTTGCTGCTGCGACATGTTTCCGAATACACAGCATGTGGAGACGGTGGTACTTTTGTCCAAACTTCATGAGGCGAAGCACCATATTGAAGTAAAAGTGGAAATGTCCGGAGAAAATCGGACGCATTGATCCGGACAAAACGGAACATAAATTGACAAGATTAGAGAGATTAGAAGAATTGGAATGAGGTGGATAGACTGTTATGGAAAATCTTGGCGAGATAATAATATACCAGACGGAGGATGGATTAACAAAACTTGAGGTAAAAATGGAAAATGATACTGTATGGTTGACGCAGGCTCAGTTGGTTGAATTGTATCAATCGTCAAAAGCAAATGTCAGCGAGCACATTGCGCATATTTTTGAAGAGGGTGAACTTGTAAAGGAAGCAGTTGTTCGGAAATTCCGAACAACTGCTTCAGATGGAAAGAATTACAATGTCCTCTATTATAATTTGGATATGATTATATCTCTTGGGTATCGAATTAATTCAGCGACTGCGACCAGATTCCGACAGTGGGCGACTCAGCGGTTGAAAGAATACATAATCAAGGGATTTACAATTGACGATGAGCGTCTAAAGGGAAATGGCGGTGGTAATTACTGGAAAGAACTTCTTGATAGGATTCGCGATATCCGTTCTTCAGAAAAGGTTCTTTATCGTCAGGTTCTGGATTTGTATGCAACCAGCGTCGATTATAATCCGAAGAGTGATGAGTCTATTCGTGGTCTTATCCAAATGCCGTTTTCAAGACATTGGATCATGCATATTGAGGCTTGTTTAAGGATAAAGAAGAAAATCCATCCGTAATACATTTTGTAAAAACACGAGATA
>CACWGK010000047.1 GCA_902760415.1 uncultured Lachnospiraceae bacterium | reverse complement strand
TCAGACAATTCAGA
Organism: uncultured Lachnospiraceae bacterium; assembly: GCA_902760415.1. Classification (GTDB taxonomy): domain Bacteria; phylum Bacillota; class Clostridia; order Lachnospirales; family Lachnospiraceae; genus Eubacterium_Q. The sequence goes on along the minus strand of CACWGK010000047.1, from coordinate 16,219 downwards.
TGATTCAGATGAAGATGATGAAGACATGAGGAAGCAGCTCGAGGATGAGGGCTGGGATTACGAAGTTTATAATGATGATGGATATTCTGGATACAAGATTACCAAGAAAAATGTCAACTTAAAGGATCTAGCTAAGGAAATGAATAGTGGTGATGATTCAAAGATTGATATTGATGCAGATAAGCTAAAAGTCGAGAAGCATGGATTTAGATATAAGGTTAGCTGGGATGTGACAGAAAGCGATGGCTATGAGGATTCAAAAGAATATGGCAAGAATCTTTCTACGTATGGTGGATATGCTAAGTTTGTGGTAAAGCTGCCATACAAGCCTATCAGCAGTAATGCTCATAAAGTATCAAATGATGGTAAGACTCTAACGTGGTATCTGTTTGATCTGGAACAAGGAGAGGCTGTAGAACTTGAGTTTAGTCTCGTTAATTGGCCACTCATAATAGGATTATTAGTAGGTTTAATAGTTGTCGTAGCTGCTGTAGTTGTGATTATTATAATTTTGAGGAAGAAGAAGAAAAATGCTCAGGGTGTCCCACCTCAGGGATTTAATCAATCACAGGGATATGCATATCCTAGTCAGGATTATTCACAGCAGGGTTATACATATCCTGGTCAAGATTATTCACCGCAGGGATACACTCAGCCGCAGGGATACACCCAGCCACAACAGTATAATCAGCCACAGGGATATGCCCAGCCACAGGGATATACTCAACCACAAGATGGTTATGTATATGATCCGAATCAGATATATAATCAGGACGCATATAATCAGGATGGATATAATCAGGGGAATCCATATGAAAATCAATAAGACTAGATTAACTAAAAAACTTATAAGAAACATTCTGCTTATAGTTTTATTTTCCTTTACGTTAGGTGGTTGTGGAGATTCGGATGATTCTTCTATATATGATGTACCGACAATTGAAACTACGGAAGTAGCAAGTGAAGTTACTACTGAGGCTACGACCGAAGCGACTACTAAGGCTACCACTGAAGAAACAACGGAGGAAGATACCGAAGCGACAACTGAAGAGACTCCAACAGACGCTTCGGATGAAGATTCAGAGGGACTACCTGAGGCAGAAGGATTTGTTTTGGTAACGGATGTGATTCCTGATGCTATCCTGGAGATTAGATATTATACAGACTACAACTTTGTCGGCGAACAAATCGATGGTTACGAAGAGCCAGTTGCTCTTCTAACTAAGGAAGCTGCGGAGGCGCTTAAGGCTGCAAATGATGACCTGGAAGAGCAGGGGTACTGCATTAAGATATACGATGCTTATAGACCTCAATGTGCTGTAGATGATTTTGTTGATTGGGCAAATGATACTAGCGACACCAAGATGCAGGAATATTTTTATCCTGAAGTCAACAAGGCGAATCTTTTCTCTGAAGGATATATAGCATATCATTCGGGGCATAGTAGAGGTAGTACTGTAGATTTAACTATAGTTGATAAGGCTACCGGCGAGGATGTTGATATGGGTGGAACATTTGATTACTTTGGTCAGGTTTCTCATCCGGATTATACGGGGATTACTGATGAACAGTATGCGAATCGTATGATACTACGCGATGCTATGACTTCTCACGGCTTTAAAGCTATAACGACAGAGTGGTGGCATTTTACTCTTCAAAATGAACCATATCCAAATACTTACTTTAATTTTCCTGTGAGCTCAGACTCTGTTGGTAGATAATCGGAGGAATATAACATGACTAAGAAAGAAATAAATGAAATAAAGTCTCTTTTTGATACTATACAGGATTGCAACATTTCCAGACTTGCAGGCTGCTACGTCAATGGAGAGAAGCAGAAGGTTAAGACTTTTAGTGATTCCTTCTATAATCTTCCTGAAGAAGAAATGTATAAATACCTGGAAATCTTTCGAAAGACATTATCAGGAACACCGGGAAAGAATCTTGTAGATATGGATTTTGTAAATCCTGAGAGTACTGATACATCATTTGGAAAAGGCCTTCTTCAGGAACTTAGAAAGACTGAACTTGGAGATGATTCTGTATTAGATAAGTTTTATGATAAGGTGATTGAGACTTATAACTATGTAGGAAATTATCTTATATTACTGATTCACCAGTCTTATGATATCCCTGGAGTTACAACTGATGGTATTGAGATGGATGATGCATCTGATGAGATTTATAGTTATATTCTCTGTAGCATCTGTCCTATGAAGCTTACTAAGCCGGGTCTTGGATTCGATGATGATCTGGGGGAGATTCATACCTTGAGACAGATATTTGCTGTGGAGCTTCCTTGTGATGGATTCCTATATCCTGCATTTAATGAGAGAAGCTCAGACGATACAGCTATCCTATATTCTGCTAGAAAAGCTGATATGCTACAAGATGCATTTATCGAGAAGGTTCTTGATGTATCCACAACACTTCCTGCAAAGCAGCAGAAGGAAGGCTTTACTGAACTTGTTACTACCGTACTTGGCCGAGATTCTAACTTTGAAACGGTTCTTTCTATACAGGAAAATCTTAAAGAAACTGTCAAGGAAAAGAAAAATGAAGCAGCTGGAGAGCCTTTATATCTAGATAAAGAGACTATGCGAAATGTATTTGAACGTAGTGGCGTTTCAGATGAAAAACTTCAGGTTTTTGATAAGAAGTTTGATGAACAGTTCGATATGCAGCTTCTGCATGACCGCCAGGTTGAAGCTCAGATTGCTAGCGGTGACTTAGATGTAGAGGGAACAATAGCTAATTCGTACGTTCCAAAAGTAAAAGTCGAGGAAAAGCTTTTTGCAGATAATGTGGCTCCAGTTCGTAACTTCGAAGTTCGCAACAAGAATATGGTGCTTCGTGTTAGTAGTAAGCATACAGATATAATAGATACAAGAATAATAGATGGAAAGAAATGTCTCGTTATTGAACTTACAGATGACCTTACCGTCAACGGAATTCCGGTTGATGGAGCTATCGATTCAGAAAAAAATTAAATTTTTTTGAAAAAAATGAAACCTTTTTGTTTTTTGCTGGGTATTAAGTATAGAAAGGCAAAAAACAAGGAGGTTTTTATTATGAGAAAAGTATTATTTAAGAAGAGTTTATCAATTATTTTAGCAGCAGGTATTATGGCAGCATCAGTTACAGCTTGTGGGGCAAATGAAGAAGCTACTAATCAATCTGATACAGTATATGAAACGACAGAAGCTTCAGATTCATCAAGTAGCGCATCAAATGTATCAGACGGATCAGCTGTACAAAGCTCATCAAGTGCATCCTCTGATTCTGAGGCTAGTGATAGCATGTCCTCGAATACTAATAAACAGAAAAACAGTAGAGAGACTGGTGCTGTTAATCAAGGGGAAAACTATTATGGTTATGACGATTCTACAAGTCTTGATGTAAATTGGCCTTGGTCAGATGAAGATTCTGATAACAGAGAATATGGTCATGTATCAGAAAATGATTTCATTCAGACAAGCACAGAGCCAACATCTACATTTGCAGCTGATGTAGATACTGCTTCATATTCAAATGTAAGAAATTATCTAAATAGTGGACTTATGGTACCTGAGGATGCTGTAAGAATCGAAGAAATGATTAATTACTTCCACTATGATTATGATGAACCAAAGAAGGGGGAGCCATTTTCAGTAAATATGGAAGTTGATGCATGTCCATGGAATGAGAACCATCAGCTTGTTATGATTGGTCTGAAGGCTAAGAAGATTGACGACAGTAAGAGAAAACCAACAAACTTTGTATTCCTTATAGATACATCAGGATCTATGAATTCAGCAGATAAGCTGCCACTTGTAAAGACTGCATATAATAAGCTTTTAAATGAACTTGGTGAGGATGATACAGTATCTATAGTTACATATGCTGGTAGTGATACAGTTGTTCTCGAAGGCGAGAGTGGCGAAAATACTGATGTGATATCAGAAGCTATAGAAAATCTTGAGGCTCATGGCAGCACGAATGGATCAGCTGGTATTAATACTGCATATGAGATTGCTGAAACTTATTTTAAGAAGGGTGGAAACAACCGTGTTATTCTTGCAACAGATGGTGATTTAAATGTTGGTGTTACTTCTGAGGATGGTCTTACAGAACTTATAACTGAGAAGAAAGAGTCAGGAATCTATCTGAGCGTGCTTGGATTTGGTACAGATAATCTTAAGGACAACAAGCTAGAGGCACTTGCTGATAATGGAAATGGTAACTACGCTTATATCGACAGTGTTTATGAAGCTAAGAGAGTTCTTGTAGAAGAAATGGGATCAACCCTCGAAACTGTTGCAAAGGACGTAAAGCTTCAGACAACATTTGACGAAAATGTTGTAGAAAAGTATAGACTTATCGGCTATGAGAATAGAATGATGGCTAACGAAGACTTTGATGATGACACCGTTGATGGTGGTGAGATTGGTTCTGGACATGAGGTAACAGCGATTTATGAAATAGTTCCTGCTAAGGGTATCGATACTTCATCAGGTGACCATATACTTGATTTCGCTGTAAGATATAAGAAGCCTAATGCTGATGATTCAAAGCTTCTTGAGTATAAATGTAACTATTCAAAGAATGGTTTCAATAATAAGGCTAGCGATAATATGCTTTGGGCAGAATCTCTTGCATGCTTTGGAATGATCCTTAAGGGAAGCGATTACTCAAATGAATGTACATTTGATCTTGCTAGACAGCTTGCAGAGAAGACAAGCTACAAAGATGATTCATTAAAGGTTGAGTACCTTGAACTACTTGATCATGCTGAAGATATATATGAGGGTTCTTATTCTGAGAGAGATGATGACGATGATTATGATGACGATGATTATTCAGATTATGATAATGATGTGACTTATATTGATGCTGATTAAATAATTATAAAAATATATTATAAAAATATAATACTCGCTGTATATAAAGAACTCACTGCCTGATGGCGGTGGGTTCTTTACTTATGTGGCTTACTATTGTATAATCTCGAATCGGTGACTTCTAAGGGTGTCTATTCTTATATAGTTACATAATTAGTGATAAGAGGTTATAAGTATATGTCTTTTTATAAGAAGGTCTTTGCACTTGCTCTTCCAATAGCACTGCAGAGTCTTATTACAATTGGAGTAAATATGCTCGATAATATAATGGTTGGTTCTTTGGGGGATACCGCACTTTCTGCGACTTCGCTGGCTAATTCATTTATATCGGTCTTTCAGATATTTTGTATGGGTCTCGGTATGGGTGCGTCTGTTCTGGTTTCCAGATATTGGGGAATGAAATTATCGGCTGATAATGAAGCGACTTCTCTAGATGCATCTCGAGCTCTGAAGCAAACCGTTTGTCTGATGCTTCGTCTAAATGTAACTCTTGCAGCATTTTTTGCTTTGGCTACTCTCGTTATGCCCGGAATTATAATGAGAACTTATACTGATAAAGAGCATATAGTTGCTATGGGCGTCAGTTATTTTCGATATTCAGTTCTTACTTATTTTTTTGTTGGAATCTCACTAGTTGTAACAATAGTCCTTAGAAGTGTAGGTCAGGTGCTTTATCCACTGGTAGTATCTATAGTTGCATTTTTGGTGAATCTAAGCGCAAATTATATACTTATCTTTGGAAAGTTCGGAGCTCCAAAGCTTGGCGTGGCAGGAGCTGCGCTTGGAACACTTATCGCTCGTATCGTAGAGTGTACTTTGATCATGGTTTATCTGCTTGTATTCGACACCAAGATATGTTTCAGAGTAAAAGACTTCTTTATGAATACTAAGTCCTTGCTGCGTGAATATATTCGTATCAGTATTCCTGTACTTATAAGTGATGGAATACTGGCTATAGGAACTAATTCGGTCGCTATGGTTATAGGACATCTGGACGAGGCATTTATTACTGCCAATTCAATAACTAGCGTTACTCAGCAGCTAAGCACGGTTGTTATCTCTGGCGTAAGTCAGGCGGGAGCTATAGTCACAGGTATAACGCTAGGAGAGGGAGATAGGGATAGGACTATGCGTCAGGGATATCAGTTCTTTAGACTAGGTCTCTTACTTGGTGGTCTTTCTGCTGCATTTATCTACCTTTTTAGTGATGCGATTATTGGCATTTATAAAAATATAACGCCTGAAGCTATGGAGACTGCGAAGTCGCTGATGCTGGCAATATGTGTAATTATTGTCTTTCAGGGTACCAACAGTATCATGACTAAGGGTGTTCTGCGTGGTGGCGGAGATACAAAGATACTAATGCTCGCAGATAATATATTTTTATGGGTTTTAGCTATTCCGTTAGGAATACTTGCTGGTTTTTACTTAAAGCTACCGGCGTTCTGGATATATGTTTTATTGAAATCCGATCAGATCTTTAAGACTGTTTGGTCATTCCTTAGACTAAGAAGCGGAAAATGGATCAAGAAGATTTCAACTGGTTCTACGTAATTTGTAAAAAGACTTCGTATATGTTAGAATATCAAAGGTTTTAGTACTATATTTGGAGAGGAAATTATGAGCAATTCATCTAAGTCGAAGCATAATTCATCACAGAAAAGTAACACATCGCAAAAGAGTAATACGTCACATAAGAATAATACTTCTCAGAAGCATAGTTCAAGTCAGAAGTATACATTCGATAGATTTAGACCTAATCGTCCAGTGGATATTGTTAACATTATCTACCTGATCTTTATGACATCACTTTTTTCTTTCTATATGCATAATAAATATCATGATATCACTATCACTAGGGCTAAGATTTTCTCTAGTGTTACGTTGGTGTATCTGATTCTTGTCGTTATAGCATATGTTCTTGAAATCTTCATGATAGAATATTATCAGCCTGAACTAAGTCTTAAAGATTTATTCTATAAGGATACCAAATGGTATCTTATGCCTGAACTCTGGGCAGTTCTTTTTGGCCTAGCTAATCTTTTTGCCTGGTTTATGTCTCCTAATAAGAAAGGTTCTTGGGATGGCTCGACTGGTCGTTATATGGGGCTTTCCTTTATTACTGTATTAGTTTTGGCCTTTATCTTAGTATCGAGAGGTACTCCAATTCAGTGGCCGGTTCTTATATCATTATTTGGAACATCAACTTGTGCCTTTGTTGTGGCTTTGTTACAGCATTTTGGAAATGATCCATTTGCGCTTCGTGCTAGAGTGGTTGAAAAACAGAAGGAAATGTTTATATCCTTCTTTGGAAATATAAATACATACGGTTCATATATTTGTGTTGTTCTTCCGATATTTATTGCGCTTTTTATCTTTAGTGAAAAGTACTGGGTTAGAGCGCTTGCTGGAGCCGGTGTGTTCTTTTCGAGTTTGGGTATAATCCCTTCGAAGAGTGATAATGTATATCTTGGAGTTGGACTTGCTTATATAGTTATATTTTATATAGCTATATATTATAAGAAACTTACTGAGTTTATGTTCTCTGTACTTCTTCTGGGAACAGGACTTTTGGTAGTTGCTTATGCAAATTATATACTCAGTGGTAGTCAGAAACATATTAATGGTATCGCTGTAATTGTTGAGAATCCAAAGATTATGACGCTCTTTGTTGTTATAGTTATAGTAGCTAGTATGTTACTTCTCTTTTTCCGAGGAGTTAATTATGAAATGTATAAGAATCTTCAGTCTAAGCAGACGCTATATATTATTACAGGAGTTGGAGTTTCTGCATTTATCCTTGTGATGTTCTTCGGAATCAGATCTGGAAATGAAATCTTTGTATTTAATGATAAGTGGGGAACGTTCCGTGGTTACATATGGCGTAGGAGCTGGGATGTATTCTTGAATGGAACGGCTCTTCAGAAGATTTTTGGTCATGGAAATGAGACTATCAAAGAGAATATGATGGTCTTTTATCAGGAAATGAAAGACATTACAAATAAGACCTATGATAATTCGCACTGTGAGTTTCTTCAGTATCTTGTAACAACAGGTCTTTTTGGTGCTATTTCGTATTATGCAATGGCAGGTACATCATTTGCATATATAATTAAGAGAATGAAGGGTGATGCTATAGCAATAGCTTGTCTTGCAGGTTCTATAGGTTATCTTGTTCAGGGGCTGGTTAACCTTAATCAGCCAATTACGACACCGTATTACTTTGTTTTACTTGCTGCTGGAGTAGGTTATGTTCGATTTAGAGACCAGAGGGTGGCGGCTGAAGAAGAGTAGAGTATAATATATCTGTGGTTTATCGTGGTGACATTTGGCTCACTAAGTGATATAATATTTATTCATTGGATGATAATTTGTGACGGGTTGATATTAATCGACATTGTCACTTATATGGAGGAAAAAAATAAATGGGAATTTATGAGGAGCTCATCGAGCGTGGACTTATTGCTCAGGTGACAGATGAAGAAGGAGTTAGAGACCTTATTAATAATGGTAAGGCTACATTTTATATAGGTTTTGATCCTACAGCAGATTCTCTGCATGTAGGTCATTTTATGGCTTTATGTCTTATGAAGAGACTTCAGATGGCGGGTAACAGACCTATCGCACTTGTTGGTGGCGGTACTGGTATGATTGGTGATCCTTCAGGAAGAACTGATCTTCGTAAGATGATGACAACAGAAATGATCGATCATAACTGTGAGTGTTTTAAGAAGCAGATGAGCCGTTTTATTGAGTTCGGTGAAGGTAAAGCTATGATGGTTAATAATGCTGATTGGCTTCGTGACCTGAATTACATCGAATTCATTCGTGATATCGGTTCTATGTTTAAAGTAAATAATATGCTTCGTGCAGAGTGCTACAAGCAGAGACTTGCTAGTGAAGAAGGACTTACATTCCTTGAGTTTAACTACATGCTTATGCAGAGCTATGACTTCTTAAAGCTGTATGAAGAGTATGGCTGTAATCTTGAGTTTGGTGGAGATGATCAGTGGTCAAATATGCTTGGTGGTCGTGAGCTTATACGTAGAAAACTTGGTAAGGAAGATGCGCAGGCTATGACTATAACACTTCTTCTTAACTCAGAAGGTAAGAAGATGGGTAAGACTGGTAAGGGTGCTGTATGGCTTGACCCAGAGAAGACTAGTCCTTATGAATTCTACCAGTACTGGAGAAATGTTGATGACGCAGATGTTATCAACTGTATTAAGATGCTTACTTTCCTTCCACTTGATGAGATTCATGATATGGAAAAATGGGAAGGTGCAGAGCTTAATAAAGCTAAGGAAATCCTTGCATATGAACTTACAAATCTTGTTCATGGTGAGGAAGAAGCTAAGAAGGCTGAAACTGCTGCTAAGTCAATCTTTGGTGGTGGTGGATCTGAAAATATGCCAGAGACAGCTCTTGAAGATAGTGACTTCAAAGAGGATGGCACTATCGATCTTATCAGCATTTTAGTTAAGGCTGGACTCGTAACATCTCGTGGCGAGGGACGCCGTGCTATAGAGCAAAATGGTGTTGCTGTAAATAGGGAAAAAGTAACAGATATTTTTGCAAGTTATGCTAAAGATACATTTAATGACGAATTTGTAGTAAGAAGAGGAAAGAAAAACTTCCGTAAGATTGTTTTATAGATAATATTAGGGGGTTAATATGGGGTCAATAGTAGAAAAAGGCAAAGATTTAGCTGAAAAACAGCTGGAGAAGTTAAACAACCTTAGGACTCGTAAAGGTTCTGAGTATGAGTTTTCTGGTCTGTCTGATAAGAAGATTGATGTGGAGAAGGAACTTAATCTTTATACTCGCGATGGACAGTTCTATGTGCTTCTGGTTGATGCGGATTCTGATGAAAGAATCATGGTTGAACGCATGATCGATCAGACGGGTTGTTTTATCACCTCGGTATCCAGTGGTATTGAATGCCTTGATCAGATTAGTAAGGACAAATATGACCTTATAATTTTGGCGAGAAATATGCCTAGAATGGATGGCGTTCAGACGCTTAACAACATAAAGCATAATACAGCTAACCGTTCTAAGGATGCTAAGGCATACGTTATACTTGATGAGAAAATTGACGAACCAGACATATATTTTGAAAATGCTGGCTTTGATGGCATAATTCGTAAGCCGATTGATAGAACTATTCTTCAGAATATCATCATTTCACTTGTTCCTTCTAAGATGCTTCCAGATGATGAGGAACTTTTGTCCGAGATTAAGTCAAATGCAAAAGATGCCGAGACTCTTAAAAAGAGCGGTGTAAGATTTCTTGAAGCACTTAAGGACTTTAAAGGTGATCTGACTGAGTATAAGAAAAAAGCTGGTCAGTTTGTTGATGATTATGAGATAGTTAGTTCTGATATGATAGATGCTCTATATTCTTCGAAGAATAAGGAGTATATGGAATACGCCCGCAATATGAGAGATGCGGCCCGTAAGCTAGGGGCAATATACTTGTCTGATTGCTTCGATGACCATGTAAATATGGCCAAGGATGATTCTCTCGATGTTGCAGAAATAAACTGGCGTACACTTGTTGCAGAGTGGGAGAATGTTGTGTCTGGCTTCGCAGATTGGCTGGGTAAGTCAAGTGTACAACTTGGTTCCACAGATATACTAACCTCTAATACAAATGGTATCAGGCTTCCTGCATCTGATATTGTATCTAGAATAGATGAAATCCTTGGCAATCTTGAGGATAATGATAAGGAAACAGCTATTAGAAATTGTGAGAAACTTAGTCTCTATGAACTGGATCCAGATATCCGACTCAAGGTCGACAGGGTCATCAAAGCATTTGATAAAGACAAGGTAAATACAGCGGTAGATATATTGCGCAGTATCTAAGATATTAACTAAGAAAATCATATAGATTATCTAAGATATTATTATCTATGATAAACTTTCGAAGAACTATCCTGATATATTTCATTTATCAGGATTCTCTTCGTCTTTATGGGCATATATTTTGATGCTATTTATTGGCATATTTAGTTTAAACTCTTTTTGTTCGGCTACCATCTCTTTGGGCATGTTTTTTAGTACAAATACGAAGAGGTCATAGTCGTAGATATCAGAGAGTATTGCAAGGGCTTCTATGGTAGGTTGTGCATAACCGCATTCAAGTCTATTGTAGGCTTGTCTTGATATATGAAGCAAGCTAGCGACTTCTTCTTGTGTTAAAAGATTTGATTTTCTAAGAGTTCTTAGAAGATTACCTATATATACTTTAGTTTTCATATTTTATTCCTTTCGTGTATTGATCATTCCTTTGCAAAGTAAGGCAATTGTACTGAAATGTACCGAAAGCTGAGCAAGTTTGAGTCTAAGTTGCAAGGTTTTGTGCTTTTCTGGTAAAAGCACTCTTTGTTACAATTATGGAGGTGTAATTTGAGTAAAGCCGATAATATCTTTATAAATATGTGTAATGACATTTTGACAAATGGTGTTAGTACAGAAGGAGAGAAGGTTCGTCCTAAATGGGAGGACGGAAGTTTTGCGTACACTATCAAGAAGTTTGGCGTGGTAAATAGATATAATCTTCAGGAAGAGTTTCCAGCTATTACACTTCGCAAGACCTATATCAAGTCTGCTATAGATGAGATTCTGTGGATATGGCAGAAGAAGTCTAATAATATAAATGATCTAAATAGTACTATCTGGGATGAATGGGCTGATGAATCTGGCTCTATCGGAAAGGCTTATGGTTATCAGCTTGGCGTTAAGCATAAGTATAAAGAGGGCGAGTTTGATCAGGTTGACAGGGTCCTTTTTGATCTGAAGGAGAATCCTTATTCTCGTAGAATTATGACAAATATTTACGTGCATCAGGATCTTCATGAGATGAACTTATATCCTTGCGCATATAGTATGACATTTAATGTTACTGGTAATAAGTTAAATGCTATCTTAAACCAGCGTTCTCAAGATGTTCTTGCTGCTGGAAATTGGAATGTCGTTCAATATGCGGCTTTACTGATGATGATAGCTCAGGTAACTGGATTTGAGCCTGGAGAATTGGTTCATGTTATCGCTGATTGTCATATCTATGACAAACATATTCCGATCATTAAGGAACTTATTCAGCGTGAGACTTATCCTGCGCCAAAGGTAACACTTAATCCGGATGTAAAGAACTTCTATGATTTTACTGTGGACGATTTTACTATCGAGGACTACGTAACTGGACCTCAGATTAAAAATATACCAATCGCGGTATAATGAGTCACCTGGCACGTCCGACGTAAAAAGTGACTCATTTCTATAAAATGATAAAAAGGAATTAATGCTTTATGAAATTAATCGCAGCAGTTGATAAGAATTGGGCAATTGGTAACAAGGATAGTCTTCTTGTTAGTATTCCGGCTGATCAGAAGAGGTTTCGTGAGATTACTACTGGGCATACAGTAGTGCTCGGAAGAAAGACTCTGGCTGGATTTCCTAATGGACTTCCACTTAAGAATCGAACAAATATAATTCTTTCTGCAAATCCAGAGTTTGAAGTTCGGGGAGACAATGCGCTTATTGTTCGTTCGGAACAGGAGCTTTTTGATAAACTTAAAGAGCTTGATTCGGATGATGTATATATAATTGGCGGTGGTATAGTTTACAAGATGCTTGAGCCTTATTGTGATACTGCTTACATTACTTATCTTGATTATTCATATCAGGCTGATACATATTTTCCAAATCTTGAAGCTATGGATAATTGGGAAATGATAGAGGAGAGCGAGGAACAGACTTATTTTAGTTTAGAGTTCTATTATAGAACCTATAAGAATAAGGCTCCAAAGCAGCTTCCTTAAGCCACAGTTAAAAATATCAAAAACTAGTAATAAAAACTTTTTTTTATGGGGTAAAAATGCTATAATTAACTGTACTGTAAATTACTTATTTTATATTTACTGGGGGTGGTAATATAGTGGCAGAAAATATGATGATAACTACTACTTCAGGCTTCGAGGGGTACGGAGTCACAGAGTATTTGGGGTTCGTATCAAGTCAGGCAATCCTTGGATCTAATTTCATTTCGGGAATTGCTGCAAATGTGGCTGATGTGGCTAGAAAAGATACTGCAAAGCTTGAGCAGTGCCGAGAGGACGCAGAGCAGCAACTTATCAAAGCGGCAAAAAGAAAGGGTGCGAATGCCATAATTGGTATGAATATGGTATATGCTCCATTTGAAGCCGGTTCATTTGGTATCATAGTATCTGGTACCGCAGTAAAGGTTACAAAGCATATCATTGTTAGCGATGAACTCCATAAAGAACTTTTTGTTACAAACTATTATAATCGTCTAGTTCCTAGACCTGTAAAGGTTGTTTTGGATGGCGATTCGAATATCATCAATATGAAGCTAGTTTGCTATAACTATAATCATGATGATATTAAGGCTCTTCGAGCTGATGTTGAGTTTACAAATCTCTATGATGAGAGATTAGTTATTAAAAATGTTGATTTCGTCTTTAGTGAGAATATCAATCAATCGGTGATTGAATCTGATTATGTGATGAGCAAGATCAAATCCAGTGATCTTCAGCTTCTTAAGGATGCTAAGATTATTCTTACAAAGTATGCGACTCCTCGTGGCGTATATGCTTGTAATGATCAACCGATTAATGTATCACTCAGTTCAAGACGACTTGAAACACTCAAGGCTAAACGCGGTATAGATGCTGTTGAGAAGTATAAGTCCGATGGTATGATTTGGACTTGTAACTGCGGCCATGTAAATGAAGCTGGTGCCGAAGAGTGTGTTGTATGTGGACGTAAGCAGAAGGATATTATGACAAAGGCGACCTTCAATTACGAAGAAATGATTGACCGTATGAAGGAAAAGGACCATGTTGTTGAGATAAAAGATGTCCTTATGCAGTATATTAAAGAGATAGATTCTGGTATGAGACTTGAGCTTCTTGAGATTATGGAGTCGGGTCTTCAGTATGAAAAGACCAGAGGTAATATGAAAGAGACTGTTATCGAGAAAGTTGAGAAAGTCTTTGAAGATGCATCCATTGAGGATTAATTTGTAGATTTAAGAGGTAAAGTGTTTTGGGTACCGGACTTAGTATGGCCAGTATAAACAAAATAAAGGAACTAGCAGAGTCACATGAGTATAGTCTGGCGGCTCCAATTCTAGATTCGCAGGATCTTGAAAAGTCCTATAATCCTCAGTTCCTTAGACTTTGTGGAGAGATATATGAAAATGTTGGCAGACTATCTGATGCCAGAGCTTTATACGTTAAGGCTCATGCTATGGCGCCAGAGGCAACAAGAATCATATTCTCTCTTATGGAGTACTATCTTAAGATCGGATATTTTGATCTTGCTGAGAGATATTTTGAGGAATATGTTCATTTCAGTAATGGAGACGGCAGGGAGCTTTCAAATGTTAGATACATTATGAAGAAGGCTAAAGCGCCTGATCTTATGGAATTATATGATCTTTTGTTCCCATATTATCGCGATAATATGGATGAAAAATGGAGCTTTGAGCTGCTTCTTCTAACAAAGCTGCTGGATAAAGGAGATATGGATATTATCGCCTCAGATTATAAGGCTTCATTTAAGACAAGCGCGTATAGACATCTCGTAGATGATGTAGTTGAAAATAAAGCAACTGCTTGGGACAACTTCTTTATCTATGCTGAAGAACCTGCTAAGGATGATGATCCTGCAGATGAAGAAATCAGAAAGTTAGAACAGCAACAGCTTGAACAGGATTATAAGATTATTAATCCTCCTGAGGAAGATGAAGCTGTTATAACATCGATGGTTTCAGAAAATGAGGATGAACCATCTACAAAGATAGGCGTAGATGGTGTCGAAAAAGGAATCAAAAGATTCATTAAGAAGCGATTCAAGAAGATTAAGGAAGAGGATGAAAATCCTGATAATGAAGAAGAGCTTCAGAGTGATGCTGATATCACTGATGATGATGATTCAGATAGAGATGTTGAGGCATATGTTGCTTCTGCTGACGCTACAGAAGTTCCAAGTGATGAATCAACTGATTCTTCTGAAGAAGCTACAGAAGAAACTGAGCCAGAAGCTTCTGAAGAAATGTCTGAAGAGGCTATGGAACTTAAAGAAGCTCTTGATGATATAGATACTTCTGATTTTGTTACATATGAGTTTGATGATGGTTTTGCGCCTGAATCAGAAACTATAGCTGGACTCAGCGATGTAGACGAAGAGTTTGATGATAGCTCGGAAGAAGTATTTAATGCATTTAAAGATTTCGCTTTATATCAAGATGATGTTGAGAAAAATGAGGACTTTGTTCCATTTGATGAAGAATCATCTGAAGAGTATGAAGCGCCTGAAGAATATGAAGCGCCTGAAGAATATGATTCATCTGAAGAATATGACTCAAGTGAAGAAGAGTTTACTCCTGAAGTAGAGGAAGATATTCCTGAGCTTGAAGAAGAGTTTACTCCTGAAGTAGAGGAAGATATTCCTGAACTTGAGGAAGAGTTTACTCCTGAAGTAGAGAAAGATGTTCCTGAACTTGAGGAAGAACCAGTTGAAGAAACATATGAGTCGGTAGAAGAACCTGCTGAAGAAACATATGAGTCAGTAGAGGAATCAACTGAAGAAGTGAATGAGCCAGTAGATGAATCTGCTGTGGAGTCATATAGCAAATCATATGAAGAACAACTTGAAGATGAGTTTGTCTACGGTGGTCATAATGAAGAAGAGACTGCTACAAGCGAAGAGACAGTTCATGAACAGTCAATAGAGGATGAGATAAGTGCTGCAATAAGATCTGCAGTAGAGAATTATAGACCTAATGTTGAAACTCCTACTTTTGTATCTGCTGAAGAGGAGTTTGTACCTGAAGTAGAAGAGGAAGTTCCTGAACTTGCTGAAGAGCCAACATATAGTTCATACACTGAGCCTGTAAGAGAAGAGGTGGCTCAAGAAATATTTGTTTCTGAAGCAGAACAGGATATTCGTGAACTTGAAGAGGAACCTGCCTGAGGTTGAGCATCCTGAATACAATACATATGTTGAGCATATTATAGAGGAACCTATAGCTGATGTAGTTGAGGAACCTGTATCTGATGTAGTTGAGGAACCTGTATCTGATGCTTTTGAGGAGCCTGTATCTGATGTAGTTGAGGAACCTGTATCTGATGTGGTTGAGGAATCAGTATCTGATGTGGTTGAGGAATCAGTATCTGATGCTGTTGAAGGAATAGTTGAAGAGACTGTTGCTGAAAGTACTGGAAATGAACTTGTTCCTGCTTATATGAAGGCTGATGTTCCATCTATTGATTTTGCTAGATTTGGTTCGGATCTATTCCCAGGTC
>CACWGK010000046.1 GCA_902760415.1 uncultured Lachnospiraceae bacterium | reverse complement strand
AGAGGTATTTTAATTCAAGGACCTGAAGCTTTAAAAACTGCTTTAGAAAGATATAAAAATGCTAAAAATCTTGATAGTGTAAATGAAAGAATGCCAAAAGGATATAAGTAATGTATTTAGTTCAGACCTTTCGAAAACTGAATTTCATAAGGCTTTTGAAGAGAAAGGAGAAATGGATGAAAATGGAGTCTACTTCTATGGTGATGCGCATATGTCTTACTTTATTGATGATGTTGTCTACTACACAGATGCAATAAAACAGTTTCTTCTTTTGGGAGGAGTGATACTTGTCGTAGTTCTAGTTAGTGCCTTTAATACTATGAATACAGCAATCAGCAATCTTCAGTTAAGAAGAAATGAGTTCGCTCAGCTACGTGCACTGGGTATGACTAAGGGTTCGCTTCTGAAAGCAGTTATTCTTGAGGGCGGTATAGTGTGGATCATATCGTCAATCCTTGGAATAGCAGGTGGTATTATAGTCGAATATTATATGTATAAAGAGCTTTTAAGATTTGTCATAGCAACTGATTTTACGATATCGTGGGGGGCTGTCATTATCGCAATGCTACTGGAACTAATTGTACTGTGTGGAACCAATATGTACGTAATACGAAATATGAAACTTGATGTGGCATCTGAACTTACACGTTCAGGTGAATGATAGGGGATTTGATTATGAGTCGATTATGGGAGATAAAGAATAAGAAAGAGAGAAGCGTCTGCAGGTTCTTTGTAAGTGTTATAACCTGCATTATTATGGTGATAGGTATTCTGCTTCCGTCAACGAGATCGGAAGCACTGACTCCGAGGGTTATGCTGTCGGAGTATGAGATAACTGCAAGTGATAGTTCAGGAAATATATATCCGGGCGATTCATTTGGCATCACCTTTAAGCTTAAGAATACTTCAAAGAATAAAGTGATGAATCTTCTCTGTACAGTAAGCTCAGACGCGGGAGAATTTATTCCGGACGGAACTGGTACATTTTACATAAATGAAATCGCTGGAGAGGGAGAAACTGAACTAACGGTTAACCTTAGTAGCATATCGAAACTAAGTGATAAGACGTATAAGCTTTCCATAAAGACTGAGTACGAGGATTGGAATGGCAAATACGAAGCGAAGGATATTATCTATATTCCTATAAAGCTGAAGACGGAGGTTGTTGTATCAGATACTTATATTGCTGATGAGGATGTGAGACTGGGGGATAACCTCGAGGTTATATCTTGTCTTAATAATGTGGGTGGAGCTGATATATATAAGGTAATGGCGAGTACCGCTGGTGACAATCTTGCGGATGCGAACTGTTTCGTGGGAAATGTGGCTGCAGGAAAGAAGGCAAATATCGACATTATAACGAAGGCGACAAATGTATCTACAGCCAGCACTTATAATAACCGAGTTATCATCACATATGAAGATGCCGAAGGTAACCAGTATAAGGAAGAAGTGATGCTGGGAGACGCCACGGGACATATAAATATCATAGAAAAGGATTATTCGGATATTATCCAGATAAAGGAAGATACTTCAAAACCTATGACCGAAAGCGTAAAACTTCTAATTGTTCTGGGAGTGGTTTTCGCTGTGATCATAGTATTTGTTATTAGGAGAGCTGTGAAGAGACGCCGCCTGGAGCGCGAGTTCGAATGAGTCACCTCTCACCTCCGACGTAGCAAGTGACTCAAAAATGAGTCACTTGTTACGTCGGAGGTAAATGCTGACTCATTTTGGAAGAGGATTGATATGGGATATATAGTTAGACTTACTTTTGCCAACTTAAAACAGAGAAAGCTCCGTACGAGTCTTACTGTACTAGGCATTATGATCGGCATAATGTCTATAGTTACCATGCTCACCGCTGGAATGGGCGCGAAGTCTGTACTAGTGGAGGATATAGAACAGTCCTGGAATACGAAGATGATCAAGGTCAGTTCGCTTGATACCACCAGGAAGGACATGATAATCACTGATTCTACGATAGAGAAGCTTAGCAAGATAGATAAGATTGCAAATGTCTACCCTGTCCTCGAGGCGGATGGAATAGAAAAGTATAGCGGTTATAATGGCTTTAATTCTAT
Organism: uncultured Lachnospiraceae bacterium; assembly: GCA_902760415.1. Taxonomy (GTDB): domain Bacteria; phylum Bacillota; class Clostridia; order Lachnospirales; family Lachnospiraceae; genus Eubacterium_Q. The sequence continues at coordinate 13,957 of CACWGK010000046.1, read as the reverse complement.
CCTTGGTGTTCCTCGGGAATATCTTGATGTTCTTGGAGCAAGTGAGGGAGAGGTTCCCAAGTCAAATGGAGCTCGTCCTGAGATTCTTATTGGAACTGGCTTTAGAGATGTTCTCTATAACAAGAATACGTGGGAATCCTTTGCAGAATCAGTAAAGGGAGATATGTCATTTGTAGGAAAAAGAATTAGTTTTATCCCCTCGAGCCAGGATTTAAATGTTGCGTCTGCAACAGATGCTGATGAGGATGAGTCTAGTGTGAAGCTTAAAATCACTGGAGAAACTGGCAACAAGTATGACTACGATATCTATACGGATATTGATACCTTGAAGATATTTTTGAAAAGGCAGTATCCGGATGGACAAGTTGCGGGGCAGCCGGTGGATAAGAACGGTAGCCCATATAATGTCTGGGTGTACAAAAGTGCTATAGTGTATGTTGAAGATAAGGCGGATGTGGAGCGTGTCACTAATGTTATAGATGGCATGGGCTATAAGGCTGAGAATAACCTGGAAATGGTTGACTCCGTTAATCGTACTATAAGCATGGTCCAAATGATACTAGGGGCGATAGGTCTTATTGCAGGAGTCGTTGCAATAATTGGCATTATTAACACGATGATGACCGCAGTGTATGACCGCATAAATGAGGTAGGTCTTCTCAAGATGATTGGTGCAGATAACGATGATATAAGCATTATGTTTCTATTTGAGGCAGCATTGCTGGGAGGAATTGGAGGAACGCTGGGACTCGCGTTATCATTTCTTATAGATCTTATGATAAATAAAAGACTGGTAGAGCTTATGGAACTTGAGGAAGGAACGTGGCTTATGACGACGCCACTCTGGTTGATTGTGCTTTGCTTTGTGATTTCTATAGTTGTGTCAATGCTGGCAGGTGCATTTCCGGCACACTGGGCAGCCCGGGTGAAACCGCTGGATGCGATATCGAAATAATGAGTCTATAGTATCTGATCATCGTCACTCGGGATATATTCTGCGATATCCTGAATCGCGCAATTGAGAATACGACATAAATCGTTCAGCGTAGTTGTATTAAGTGGCTTATTCTCTCTTAGCTTTTGAATAGTGGATCCTGATATATTGTGATGCTTAATGAGAGAATAAGTGGATTCATTAGATTTTGATAAAGTATTCCAGAAAGGTTTATAGCAAATCATTTCATTTCCTCAAAAGATACATTTAGTATTTTTTGAACTAGAAGGTGAAACGCTTGAATCTCTAATTCACAAATAAAGTATAATAAGTAGTCACGAATCTGACTATGCTCGGGAAAGAGACCACATAATCCCGAAAAATATATAAAATACTTCCTACATTGTTTATTTGAGCCGCTTGTGGTAAAATGAGTCAGCAGTCACGTCGGACGTAACAAGTGACTCAGACCAAAAATAGATTGGATATATTATGAAACTTGGTGAGTGGAATATACTTAGAATAGATAGAATAAAGGATGTAGGAGCTTATCTTACTGATGGTAAGGGTCTCGGTGAAGATATGGATGTTCTTCTTCCAACGAGACAGATTCCGGAAGGCCTTGAGATTGGGGACAATATAAATGTGTTCCTCTACAGGGATTCTGAAGACAGGCTGATTGCAACGACCCACGAGCCACTTATTACACTGGGCGAGATTAAGAAGCTTAAGGTGAAGTCAGTGGCGAATATTGGTGCATTTCTCGATTGGGGGCTCAGTCGTGATCTGTTTCTCCCATTTAAGGAGCAGACCGTAAAGGTTCAGCAGGAGAAGTCTTATCTCGTGAAGCTCTATATTGATAAGACTGGAAGACTAGCTGCGTCTATGCGAATTGCGGATGCACTGTCCCAGGATACTGATGGCACATTTAAAAAGGGCGACCACGTAAGAGGTATTGTCTATAATGTCAAGAAGGATTTCGGTGTCTTTGTTGCGCTAGAAGATAAGCCATTATCAAATGAAGCTTCAGAGGATAAAGAGGATGCCGGAGAGGATATCTCTACCGAAAAGCATTATAAGTATTCGGGACTGATTCATAGCAGCGAGGTATTTGAGAATCTTTATGTCGGCGACGAGATAACATGTAGAGTGGTTAAGGCTCGCGAGGATGGCAAGATTGACCTTGCTATGCGAGATGAGATACCTCAGCAGATGGAGAAGGACGCCGAAATGGTATATGATATCATAAGAAGCTACGGCGGAAATCTTCCATTTACAGATAAAGCAGATGCAGAGCTTATCAAGAAAGAGTTTGGTATCAGCAAAAATGCATTTAAGCGAGCAGTAGGTCGTCTGCTGAAGCGGAGACTTATTACAATCAACAGCGACAGCATATCGATTAACTAATGAAAAAAAATAGCTATAACATATACATATTTAGGAGGATTATTATGAAAGAGATTATCGCTACAGAAAAAGCACCAGCAGCAATTGGCCCATATTCACAGGCTGTAAAGGTTGGAAACTTACTATTTACATCAGGAATGATTCCTATCGATCCTGCAACAAACACACTTGTTGAGGGCGGCATCGAAGTTCAGGCTGAGAGAGCACTTGAGAATGTAAAGGCTCTTCTTGAGGCATCAGGATCATCACTTGATAAGGTGGTTAAGACAGTAGTATTTATCAAAGATATGAACGACTTTGCAAAGGTAAATGAAATCTACGCAAAGTACTTCACAGAGAACTTCCCAGCAAGAAGCTGTGTAGAAGTTGCAAGACTTCCAAAGGATGTTCTTATCGAGATGGAAGCAATCGCTGAGGTTTAAACCACAGGTTGATTTTTTTGATGACAAATTTATAGTAGAATACTAGGGCATATGGATATGGTCATATGCCCTGCTTTTTGTATTTATAAAAGCAGAAAAAGAGGGTTAAATATGAGTACTTCTGGTATTCACATTATATGTAAAAATGATAGAGAAAACTTTATAAAAGAGTTTAATGATTATCTGGAGAACGGCTCGGATAAGTATCTTATGGCAGTATGCGAGGAAGATACTTATCATAAGATGTTAGCTGGAAATGAGGCGCGAGACAGATTTGCAGAGAAGATGGTTGAGATAATGGAGCAGAACCCAGAAGCGGTTCTTGCAACCCCAAAGAAGCTCTTCCAATTTCCAGATAGAATAACAGGAATCATATTCCGAGTTGATGAGATTCGAAAGACAGATATAAGACTTAAAACAGAATATACATATAACTATGAGGCTGATTTCCTTATCAGGCTTATAGATAATTTTTCATATATGATATGTCAGAATCTGGAGTATTTTCAGAGTGATCCTGGCGACGGTAATATGGCAGAGTTCGCAGGAATATATGACAAGGCGTGGTACCTGAACAATATGGAGGACTTCCTGATACCACTTCTGTCTAGCTACAAGAAAAAAGCTCAAGGTACACAGCAAGATGAGAATAAGTCTGCAGTACCCTTCGTCGTTCAGTTCTATGCTATGTACAATATATCATGCCGACTGAATGCAAATCAGAACAACAAGAATCGTCACGTACTAAGTGAAGAGGAAGCGCTTCATTTAAAGGACCTTATTGGAGAGGCACTTTCCTATATTGATGACGATGTGATAATGAATACATTTGATTATCCTGTGTATAAGAAGGATTTTCAGTTTAAGAGGATGCTTCTTAGATTCAAGTATAAGGACGAAACTCTCGATGCCTTAGATTTTTATGATATGACCAAACTTCGCTGTAATATTCAGCTTATTGATTACCGCGAAGGATGTCTTGAGATAGATGGTTCGCTCCCGGATACAGTTCATTTGGGAGTGGCTGAATATTACTTTGAGATAGAGGGTAACCGTTATCCAGTGGAGTTCTGTGACAGATTTAGTCTGACTAAATATTTTGGAATGTCAGCATATAAGAGACTTCCGTTTCATGCAAAGCTTCCAAATGTACCAAAGGGAATCCTCAGATTTTGCGTAGACTATAAGGGCGAGCAGAAGGTGATTCCACTGGAGTTCAAGTCCCATACCAGCAGGCTGTCTGCATATCCAAGAAATGCTTACTGGCATATGGATGACCTGATACTCACTGCTCTTCATGATACATATGTAGATGAAGAAGATGTAGTAAGGAAGATAGTCTCTGGACTTGTACTATCGAAGTATAGTTTCCCTAAAATGGCATGTAAGGAGTTAGGCTTTGGAATGGAGCTGCTTACTTCCTTCAAGATGCATCGATTTAGATTCTTCCTGCTTCGTGCTGCTTACGTAGTTACAAGGCCATACTTTAAGAATAAGAATATATGGCTCTTTTTCGATAAGATATATAAAGCTGGTGACTCATCAGAATACCTCTATAGATATGCAGTAGATCAGATAAGTAAGAGCGATTCGTCAGACACCGCTGATAGAGATAAATGTCCAAATATACCGGACAAGCTATACTACCTTGTAGATAAGAATACATCAGACTATAAGAGGTTAGTAGCAGATGGCTACAAAGTCCTGAGACGTGGAAGCTTCTTACATAGACTGGTATTTCTAAATGCACATATGCTTATAGCAAGTAATTCGACGGTATTTGCATTTAATGATTATTATCTGGAAAACTCCAGATATATACGTGGAATCCCTGATTTCCAGGTTGTGTGCGTGCAGCATGGTCTTTCAGTTCAGAAGATTGCGCTTGCTCAGCAGAGACTGAGAGACAATACTAGACTGTACTTCTGTGCTTCAAAGTATGAGATAGAGAATCTGGAGAAGCCAGTATATGACTATGTAGGTTATAACGCACTTAAACTAACAGGCGTTCCAAGATATGATGGACTGGTCAACAAGGCTAAGAAGCAGATCATGATATCACCAACCTGGCGTATGCAGTCAGCTATGCAGGTTACAAAGAATGAGGGAGTAGAGAGAGATTATAATCCATTCTTCAAGGATACTCCTTACTATAAGGTTTATAATTCGCTGATAAATGATGCTCGTCTCCTCAAGGCGGCTAAGGAACATGGCTACAGACTCAGCTATGTACTTCATCCGATAGTCAGCCCACAGAAGGATGACTTCGACAAGAATGAATATGTTGATATCATTCCTTCAGTAGGTGATATGAGTTATGAGAAGCTGCTTACTGAGTCAAGCTTACTCGTTACTGATTTTAGTGGTATACAGTTTGATTTTGCATATATGAGAAAGCCACTGGTTTATTATCATCCTGAGGAGCTGGAGGCTCATTATGAGGAAGGTACTTATCACTATGACACCATGGCCTTCGGAGAGATTGTAAAGAAGCGTGATGAGCTGATAGATCTTCTCATCCAATATATGGAAGAGTCTTGTGTTATGAAGGATGAGTATAGAAGAAGAGCGGATGATTTCTACGAATATAATGATCATAATAACTGTGAGAGAGTTTATAATGAAATGATAAGATATAAGTACTAAAGAAGCTTTTTGTTCGTATTGGGAGGAAGAAAGAAAAGTGTATGAATACAGTTGAGATGTGGCAGGTTCTCGAGATGGAACCTACTAAGGATGAAGATTTAATAGTAAATGCATATAGGTCAAAGGTCGTAACTGTGAATCCTGAGGATGATCAGGAAGGATTCATGCGTCTTAGAGAAGCCTTCGAGATGGCGATTAAGTTTGCCCGTGAGGACGATGTATTAACAGACAAAAGTCAGGGAAAGCCTGATTCAGAGAAGACAGATGTTGACCGTCATATAGATAAGCTAAATGAAATCTATTCCGATATACATAAAAGAAAAGATTTGAATCTCTGGAAAGAGTGGTTTGCAGATCCTTTATGTGTTGAGCTGGATACAGCAGATGCTATGCGAGAGGCAACCCTTGTCTACTTAATGAGACATTTCTATCTTCAGTTTGAAGTTTGGAAGATGATGGAAGATACATTTAATATAGAAGAGGACAAGGATATACTTAAGGAGAAGTTCCCAGAGGATTTTATAAGTTTTGTTATCTATAGAATCCATAATGAAGATTTTGTGGACTTCGATGCATTTATCACTCGTGAAGAAGCTAGAGAGAAGACTAAGGGATTAATCGATGCAATTGAACTGCCTGATAGAGACCTTAGCTACGACGATGATGAATATGACGTAATGGTAGATTCATATATCAAAGCTATCTCCAGCACTCAGTCAATCATACAGGATTATATACAGAAGAAGTATGATGCTGAGCTAGATGAATCAGTTGATACTGCATCAGCTGAGGCAAGTCTTGACACTTTAGTTAGTATATTAAGGTATGTTAAGGGCTTTGATGATTGGCATCCTATAGAACTGGGGGCAGAGATGCGTGCCTTAGAGCTCGCAGGACAGATGGAGGATGCACTTACTCTTGCGAGAAGTATAGTATATGACAAGACTCTGGATATGCATAGATATACTACTCCGATAGCTGCTTATATGATGCTTAAGGATTTAAAGAATCGTGAAGAAGCAGGCGAAGAGGTGGATTCAGAGGAGAGGGAACATATTCTTACTGCCTGCAAAGAGGTGATAGACAAGATAGAAGAAATGCAGCCAGATAGTGCTATGATGCTGATAGCTAAGAGCTATTACTATCTGATTCAGAAGGACTTCTTCAGCGCGTCTGATTCAATAATCGAGGTTCTTGATATTAATACAAAGAATAGCGAGGCAGTTGTTATCCTTAAGAAGATAAGTAGTGAAGCTGTTAACTTTTTCGAGGCTAAGAGAGAGGCAGGCACTATTACTGAGGAAGAAAGGCTTGAGCTTTCATGGAGTTACTTCAGACTAGAGAAGCTGGATCCAATCATCCCAATTCTGGATACTATTCAGCCAGATGATGAGATAAAGTATGGCTACAATAACCTGTATGGAAGATGTTACTCTGCTCAAAATGAGTTTGAAAAGGCCGAGCCATATCTTAAGACATGGACAGAGACCATGGATGATATGAGACGTAGAGCCAGCGAGGGTGAAGTCTTCAACAAGAAGGATAGAGGTAGACTGTCAAGAGCTGCATTTTGCTATTATATGTATGCTCAGTGCGAGGATCATCTGGATAATATAGACGTGGCAGCGGAGTTCTATAAGAAGTCGATAGTACTTGCTAAGGAAGAGTCAAATGATATAAATGAGGAGCTTTTCTATCAAGAGTCCTTAGGTAAGATGTATGAGAGATTCGATAGATACCAGGATTCTATGGAAGTCTGGAATAATATGATCGAGTCTGTGGACCACTGCGTACCAGCTTATATTCATAGACAAGAGACAGCCTACATTATGAAGGATGCTCAGCTTGTAATCGACGATTATTATAATATCATCAGAGATTTTCCTTCTTATTCAAGAGCATACGCAATAGCTGCCAGAGTATTCCTGATATATAAGCAGTTTAAGGACGTAAAGAATGTTCTGGATCATGCTGAAGAGGCTGGAGTCGAATCGGATTATGTAAACTGGATGAAATGTAGATTCATGGATCTTACTAAGAATCTAAATGAAGAAGATCAGGAATCTGTATCTGGAAATGATATAAAAGAAAAAGAGAAAGCTATCGAAGAACTGTATAAGTCGATTGCTGATTCTATTCAAAATGAAGATTCAGATCTTAAGGATGAGGAGCTTACAGACTTCTATGCGGATGCAGGTGCATTTCTCATAAATCTTCGAGATGAAAAAGGAAATCGAAACAGACTGGCTGATGTGACTCCTTATGTTGAGGCCGGACTTAAGCTTGATAAAAAGAATAAGAGACTCCTGTGGCTGAAGACAGATGTTGAGGAGTTTTCTGATAGACCTGCATATGACATATACAATGAAATGCTTACCTATTATCCTGATGACGCTGTAGTATTTTATGAGTATGGCGAGTATCTCATGAGAGTTAACAAGGCGTCAGAAGCTGAGTCTATGTACCGCAAGGCCCTGGAGTTTGATCCTGATCATCCTAGAGCTAACAACAAGCTGATGGATATATATCAGAGAAGATTTACTGATAGCGAGAATAAGGAAGATTATGACAAGGCAGTTGCTTTTGCTACAAGACAGCTCGAAATCGTTGACGACGAATATTACCGAGTTGAGAGACTTCTTCTATACATGGATGGAGGCGAGATAGACAAGGCTGAAGCAGATGCGCGTAAGGCCATAGAACAGAACGAAGACAACGTCTATGGATATAATGGACTTGGTTTATGTCTTCTTAGAAAAAGAGATTACAAAGGTGCTATAGCGAGTTTTGGAAAAGCTATCGAAGTGATGCGGGACGATGAGACGCCTGCTCCATATACTAATATTGCAAAATGTTATGAGCAGATGGAACATTTCGAAGAAGCTATTCTCTACACCAAAAAGCTTATGGATATCTTCGGAAGCTCTATGAAGTATAAGTATGTTCTTGCAAGACTCTATGTAAAGAATGAGCAGTACACGGAAGCCCTCGAGATATATGATGAGTTTCAGAATCATTATAGAGGACGCTTAGCAGAGACAAAGAATAAATGGTATGCTTCAGATGTAGTCAAGTATCTCATAAAGATGGTTGATGTAGCTAATCTTTCGGGAAATGATCAGCTGGCGCAGAGTAGACTGGGAGTACTGAATAACTTCCTGAAGGAACAGGGTTACACGAATAAGAGTGTTGATGAAAGTACTCATGGAAATGAGAGAAAAGTTGCAGCAGATATCTTTAGGCAGCTGGGAGATTTCTATGTAAATAATCAGAGACAGTATAAGACAGCGATACTCTGCTTTGAGAAGTCGCTTAGATTTATGATGCAGGAAGGAACAAAGGGACCTGTACGTTCTATAGCAGATGATTCACCTCAGATCCTTGGATTCTTCAAGAGAGCAAAGGCGAATACTTATGTTGAAAGACCTGAGAATCTCGAGAATCCAGATTATAACGCAATAGGTGACCTCTATAAGTTTTTTGCCATAGCTTGCTTCAATTATGGCCTGAAGGATTGGGCTAAGGATCTTGCTACAAGAGCAATCAACTGCTATGAGAAGGCTGATGGATCGATAGATTCATACCTCTCATTCCCTAGTTCAGCTCCGCTCAGACTAAATGATATGGCAATGCTCGTATATATGAGAGGCGACAAGGAAGAGGCTCTTCGACTTACGGAAGAGTCAGTAAGAATTCCTCAGTGCGAATTCTGTACATATGGGGATTGTTATGATAAAATCTTAACATTGGCAAGAATCTATGAAATGTCTGGTGATATCACAAAGGCTATAGAGTATTACAGACTTGCCTATAATAAAACTAAAAATGACCCCGAAATATATATGGCACTTAGAACCTTAGATGGTAACGGAAGTGTAAATAAGTAATTAGGAAAAAGATATGATAGTAGGAATTGATTTAGGAACAACAAATAGTCTTATAGCATACTATACTGATGAAGGACCTAAGATAGTCCCTAACAGACTTGGTGATAGACTTACACCATCTGTAGTAAGTATAGATGAAGAGGAAAATGTATACGTTGGTAAGACAGCTCAGGAAAGGATGCGTCTTTATCCAGAGTCCAGTGCTGCAGTCTTCAAGCGTGATATGGGTAGTGATAAGAAGTTTAACCTGGGCGGTAAGGAGTTTACTGCAGAGGAGCTTTCATCATTTGTCCTTCGTTCTCTTAAAGAGGATGCAGAAGCATTTCTCGGTGAAGAGATAGAAGAGGCAGTTATTAGTGTACCTGCATACTTCAATGATATGAGACGTAAGGCAACTAAGAGAGCTGGTGAACTGGCTGGTCTTAAGGTGGAGAGAATCATTAGTGAGCCTACAGCGGCTGCTATAGCTTATGGTCTCTATAATGATGATAAGCCAGCGAAGAATCTTGTATTTGACCTTGGTGGTGGTACTCTTGATGTATCTATACTGGATTACTTTGCGCCTATCCTTGAGGTAAGAGCAGTAGCTGGTGATAATTATCTAGGTGGTGAGGATTTTACTGCTGTTATAGAGGAAATGTTCTATAAGAAGCATCCTGATCTGGATAAGGAAAAGCTTTCCTATAGAGAGAAGGCCCTTATACATAAAGCTGCTGAACAGTGTAAGATAGACCTTTCTGATAATGGTAACTCTACCATGAAGGCAAAGGTTGGAGATGATGAGATAACTATGGATATCTCTTACGCTGATTACGATAAGGCATGCGAAGGCCTCTATGAGAGAATCAGAGTTCCAGTAAAGAGAGCCCTTACTGATGCTAAGCTTAAGCTTACAGATATAGATAAGATAGTTCTTGTAGGAGGTGGAACAAGACTTACAGGCGTAAGAAGCTTCGTAAGTAAGATGTTCCATACATTCCCTGATACAAGCATCAATCCTGATGAGGCTGTAGCTCTTGGTGCTGCTATTCAGGCCGCTATGAAGGAACGTAAAGAGTCTATTAAAGAGGTAGTTCTTACGGATGTTTGTCCATTTACACTGGGTACAGAAGTAATGGTTGACTTCGGCGATGGCTATAAGGAGAGTGGTCATTATTGCCCTATCATTGAGCGTAATACTATTATTCCAGCCAGCCGTACAGATAGATTCTTCACAACACATGATAATCAGACAAGAATAGATATCAAGGTTCTTCAGGGTGAGAGCCGTATGGCTAGAAATAATCTGGAACTGGGTGTTCTTGAGATAGAAGTGCCAAGCAACAAGGCTGGCGCAGAGTCTGTGGATGTAACATATACTTATGATATTAACTCTATTCTCGAAGTTGAGGTAAAGGTTATCTCAACTGAGAAGAAGTATCGAAAGATTATCAAGGGTCAGTATACAGAAATGACCGACGAAGAAATCGAGAAGAGATTCCAGGAGCTGGCATATCTTAAGATTCCTCCAAGAGATCAGGAAGAGAATAGACTCATTCTTCTTAGAGCAGAAAGAATGTATGAAGAGGCTCTTGGTATGGACCGCGAGATTCTTGACGCAGAAGTTCGTAAGTTTGAGCTTGCTCTTAATTCTCAGGATAAGAGAATCATAGAGAAGGAACGCGGACGTCTTAAGGAATTCCTTGATAAATGGGAAGAATAGAATATTCAAACAATAAAAAAAGAAACTATGCAGATATATCAACCTTTGTCCCCACAAATCTCCGCATAGTTCTTTTTTTATTTTATAGGTAGCCCATAGGATCTACATATGCGCCGTAGGATCTTACGGCAAAATGAAGATGTGGGCCAGTAGAAACGCCTGTGCTTCCTGCAAATGCAATAGTCTGTCCGGCAACAACATTTGCTCCTTCACTTACATTAAAGCCTGATAAGTGGAAGTAGCAGGTTGTGATTCCGTTACCGTGATCTATAAGTACTGCATTTCCAGCGGCTCCTAGATAACCAGCAAATGATACGACACCATCTGCAGCGGCTACTATAGAAGCACCTGATGAACATCCGATATCAATTCCCTGATGGAAGTAAGTTGCTCCTTCAGTTGGAGCTTCTCTTGATCCATAGCTTGATGTGATATATGTGGATGATGGGCAAGGCCATCTGAAGCCTCCACCCGAGTAAGAATTCATAGCTGGTACATTAGTAGTAGTTGTAGTTGTTGGAGTAGATGCTGTAGTAGTTGTTGTAGTAGTTGTAGTAGTTGTTGTGCTACTCTCAGTAGTACTCGTAGTTGAAGAAGCATCTGTAGCTGACGCTGTGCTTGCAGTCTTCTTAGCGGCTTCTTCAGCAGCTTTCCTAGCAGCTTCCTCTTCAGCGGCTTTCTTCTTAGCGGCTTCATCGGCAGCAGCATTTGCAGCAGCAGATTCAGCAGCGGCTCTTTTGGAAGCGGCAGCAGCTTCTATAGCTGCTATAGTTGAATCCTGCTCAGCTTCGAGCTTTGCCATTTCTTCAATAGTATATTCGGTACTAGCAATCTGGACATTATATTCTTCGAGTGTAGCCTGCTTGCCACTCTGCATTACCTGCAGTGCCTGCTGCTCACCCTCAGCTTCAGCCTTAAGACTTTCTATTTCATCCAGATTACTGCTTATTTCCGCTTGATAGGATACGATAGTCTGTTCAATCTCCATAAGATTATTTAACTGTTTCTGATCATAAGAAGATATCTGTGATACGTATTCAGATTGATTTATAACATTTGAATATTCTTTTACTGAGATAAGTGCTCCGATATAATCGGTATCGCCATTTTCGTATGCAAACTGGATTCGTTCCTTCATGTTTTCATACTGATTTGTCTCGGCGATATAAGCAACCTGCAGACTATCCTCGGATACACAGGATTTTATCTGTAATAGATTGCGGCTTTCTTTCAGATCATCAAGCTTCTCCTCATAGTTGGATATCTCACTATCCAGTTCTTCGATAAGTTCCATAATGTCTTCCTTATCTGATTCAAGCTTGGAGAGCTTTGCTTCAGCTTCCTTCTTCTTTGCAGCTGCATCATTTTTCTTATCCTGAGCAGCTGTAAGTTCATCATTTGAATCATCAGAAGAAGTTGTGTTTGTGGACTTGCCATCAGCAAGTACTGTATATAAGCCGCTTGTATTTGCATTATGCGCGCCATAAGCAGAAGCTACGATCATAGCTCCTGTCAAAATGCCACTTATAAGTCTTCTGTTTTTGAGATACTTTGAAAACATGAGACTGATTAATCCTTTTATATATATTGGAAATTAAAAAAAACATAAACATAATATTACGGTTTACCATAAGCGTAATATTATGTTTACCAGGACATTATATTATGTAATCCAATATAATGCAACACTTTATTTATATAGAACATTCTATTTGTACATATATTATATAGAAAGCTTGTCAGATAGGAAATCGTAGGACGCGCGTTCACATAAATCCTTTAGAGTCTTCATGTTATTTGTGATGTAGCCTGGCTCTTCAATCATTCCGCGAGATACCCATTCTATTAAGATTCCGCAGGCACCGTATGCGAAGAATCGTGCGATAAAGTCACGCTGTTCGGCACTGACAGTCTTACTCTCGCCTGCGTTAGCGCTTTCATCGATAACGTTGATAGCCTGCTTAAAGATATCCTGAGTCTGAACGAGCAGATACTCCTGAATATAGTTCTCAGTGTGATTGATAGTGTTGACATAGAAAGCCTTCTCCTTCGTCATAGCTGTGAGAAGCTCCTCCAGACGTATGGTCCAGTTGTCGAAGCTGACATCCTTCATATAGTTTTCGAAAAGGTCATGCTCATAGATCCATTTGAGTAAGATAAACTTGTCTTCGAAATGATAATAAAAGGTCTGGCGATTTATTCCACACTGAAGAGAGATATCCTTTACAGAGATTTTGTCAAATGTTTTTGTTTGTGTAAGTTCTTTAAGAGCGTCGACGATAGCTCTTTTCGTGATAAGATTGTCTGACATGTCATGCCTCCTAATGTATTATCATTTGACACCTTGGCTATATGGTATCACAGTTTCTGTTTTATTTGAACCGATTTTGTGGTATACTCTTTGTCGTAGTGTTTAAGCGGAGGGAAAAAAGTTGAAGATTGGTTCAGTACTAGTAATAGTATTTCTCATAGCTGTAGCTGTAATCTTCATATACGTAACTGTAAAGGTTAATTCTCTTGAGCAGAAGTCGAGAGATAAAAGCTCGGAGATAGACGGTAGTTTATGGGACAGAGCTTTTCAGCTAAGCAAGATTGTAGAATTACTGAATAATAAGGGGATTGAGCATACTATCGAAATGTTGGATGTCAATACATTTGGACTTGGTATGTCAGCAACACTTCAGGCAACGTATTCAGAGAAAATAGACGTTCAAGACGTTGCACTTAGAGAACTTATGAAGGAGCATAAGGAACTCCTTGATGATCCAGAGTTTATGAATCATGTAGAGAAGTTCAATGCAGCGCGTAACGAACTCTTTAGAGCAAGCGTAGCCTATAATAAAGCTACAAATGAGTTTAATTCATCAATATCAGGATTTCCATCAGGCTGGGTAGCGGCATTCCATAAGAAGTCGAGCCGAAACCTTTTTGGATATTACTTCCGAAATCTCGATGATTA
>CACWGK010000045.1 GCA_902760415.1 uncultured Lachnospiraceae bacterium | reverse complement strand
GACGGCTAATTTCAATTTGAATCTTCTTGCTGATTATGATGGCTGGAGCGTATATAACCTCAGTAGTACAAAAGGGATAGTGAATTATGCATGCTATGAGAGTAGTTTGTCATCTGGGGCCATTGTTGGAACAATCTTAGTATCAGTTATCGTAATGGTAGTATATCTGATTATTGGATACGGACTCTTCAGAAGAGATGACATAAATTAGGAGGGCATTATGGACGATATTACACTACTTTTATTAGAAATGGCATTTGCGGTGTTCCTTATAATAATCGCTGGCCTTATAAAGAAATATCCTTCAAATAAGTGGAGGTATATATATATTGCACCTTTAGTTTTTACACTTATTGTCATGAGTTTTATTACATGGGATATTGGTATGATAGGACTTTATATAGCTCCTGTCATTATGGCATGTAGCTTGTTCTCAGAAAAGGTTAAAATAAGACGTCTGATAAGTGCTGGAGCGATAGTGGTTATCCTTGTGACTTGGGTAAATATATCTATAAATCCTAATTATCATAGACTGGATCTTTCGGGAGATTTTGAAGAAGTATTTAGTTCTATGAAGAAGCATTATGTACTGGCAGATGAGAAAGGAATTAACTGGGACGAATTATATAAGGAGTATAAGCCTAAGTTTAAGGAGGCTGACAAGAATCAGGACTTAACTATGAATTATCAGCTCTGGCAGCAGTATGCTCAGGAGTTTTACGATGGTCATGTTGGATATATTCCGGGTAAACTGGGTGAAGGGCATATGTATCAGATTATGTGTGAGTCCTATGGAAATGATTATGGACTCTCTTTAGTAAGGCTTTCTACAGGTGAATATGCAGCCGTAAATGTAGAAGGATGCGGAATGTCATACTCAATAAATGATAAGGATGATATCGGAGAAGCAGAGTTTTCTATGGTTAAGAATAATTTCAAACCGGGAAATGCAGATGCAGACAGGCTGACACTTGTAAATGCAGGTATTAAAAATGGAACTATCATAACTAAATGGGACGGAAAAGCTATAGATGAATATTTCAGTGATATTCCATTTTACTATTTCCAGGTTCCTGTTAAGGAAAATGAAGAATTCTACCAGCCTATGTATGTTGCAGGTATGGGCGGGGTATGGGCGGAGATTCAGTTGAGATAAGCTTTCTGGACGAAAGTGGTGAGGAAAAAACAGTAACTGCACCAAAGCTTGGAGCATATATTCCAAGACTTGATAATACTATTACAAAAATAGATAAAGGTGTTAAGATGACGAACCTCACTTGGGAGAGTCTGAATGACGACACGGTGATGCTTAGAATATATGCTATGGCATATGATGCCAATACATATGAAGGCGCAGATTATACCGAAATGACAGATAAGCTGCGCAAGGAGATTCTTGCTTATAAAGAAGCCGGGTTTAAGAATATTGTGTTTGATCTAAGAAGTAATTCCGGCGGAAGTCCTTTCATGGTACAGGGAGTTGCACAGCTCTTTGCACCGGAAGGAGAGCATACCACATACTATGCTGCCAAGATAAATGAAGATACAGCAACCTTTGAAAGAGGAGATGACGGTAAATATATAAAAGAAGATGAAATGATCACATATCAGGGTGAAGATCTTTGGCATGACGGCCAGATTATACTGCTTGTGAATGCCCAGACGGTAAGTGCAGGGGATGACATGGTCTACATGATGGGAGATTATCCAAATGTAAAGGTTATGGGTACGACGAAGTCAAACAACTCCTGTCAGGCAGTTCAGGGAATGGGTATATCAACAGGACAGTTTTCATTCTCTGTTGTTCCGAATCTGACAGAGGATGGTGATATAGCAATCGATACACTAACAGATCATGAATCAAGAGTACCTTTTGATGAATACATACCTATGACAGAAGAGTTGATTACATCTGTTTTTGATAATGGCGAAGATTATATATTAAACTATGCAGCAGATAGCTTTTGAAAGCCTGCAGAGATAAGGTACATAAATAAGTAACAAAAATTAAGGTATTTATCATCCTTTCGTGGAAGAATCAGGCTGAAATATGTTATATTGTATAAGTAATGAATTCTTCGGAAAGGATATATAAATATGAGTAATATTCAGGATGATGAAAAAAGATTTCCATTATTTAACAAGGTAAGACATGACCACGATATTAGTGTATATATAGAAGAACAGAATAAATCGCTTCATGCTATGGGCTTTACTGAGCATAGCTTTGCACATATTGGAGTTGTTGCTGATAGAGCTGCATATATACTAGATACATTAGGCCATGATGATCATACGATAGATCTGGCGCTGACGGCAGCCTGGATGCATGATCTTGGAAATGTGATAAATCGCGTGGATCATAGTCAGTCCGGGGCACTTATGACATTTTATCTGTTAGATAAAATGGGTGTTCCTGCAGAAGATATTGCTCCAATCATAAGGGCAATAGGGAATCATGATGAAGGAAGTGGAGTTCCTGTAAGTGATATAGCAGCTGCGCTTATTCTGGCGGATAAGTCAGATGTCAGAAGAAGCAGAGTTCAGGATGAGGATGAAAGAAATTATGATATTCATGACAGGGTTAACTACTCTGTTAAGTCTTCAAAACTGAGAATTAATCAGGATCATACAGCCATAAAGCTTAAGCTGGAGGTTGATACAAGATATGGAGAAATTGGTGAATATTTTGAAATCTTCATGGAACGTATGCTGCTATGCCGTAGGGCTGCAGGTTTTTTAAATCTAGAGTTCCATCTTATTATTAATGAACAGACACTTATGTAAGTTAATTTATACATTTCTATAGGAGGTGCCCCTCGACTTGAGATGCACCTCCAATTTGTTGCGCTTATTATGCCATTATAGTTCGACTAAGGATTTCTATATAGTCTAGTGTAAGGGCAGAAGGACGAATCGCTTTAGGCAGTATGTAGCCAATCTCCATATAGTCATCAACCTTGAGGGGCTTGGCTATGATATTTGGGCCGTTCAGTTCTTCGTTGATGATACCACTACAGATAGTATATCCATTCATACCAATAAGCATGTTGAAGAGAGTTGCTCTATCGCGGACTATTATTTCCTTATCGGAGTCCACGGTACTAAGAATCTCTTCTGAAAAGTAAAATGAATTATGTGATCCCTGCTCGTATGAGAGTCGAGGATATGGCTTTAAATCATCAAGCGATAAACTCTTCTTCTCTGCCAGCGGGGATTTTCTTCCTATAAATACATGAGGCTTTACTTTGATAAGGGACGTGAAGGATAGATTATTATCTCTAAGAGTCTTATTAATTACGGTCTCATTAAACTCATTTAGATAGAGTATACCTATCTCACTTCTTAGCTGTGCGACATCGCGGATTATGTCGTAAGTCTCAGTTTCTCTCATATGAAACTCATATCTATCTCCGCCGTCTTTTTTTAGAAGTTCGACAAATGATTCTACAACGAAGGAGTAGTGCTGGGAAGAGACGGAAAATCGGTGTTTTCCGGTACTGCCACCGCTATATCTTTCTTCTATAAGATTGGTCTGTTCTAGAACCTGTCTGGCGTAGCCTAAGAACTCCTCACCTTCTTGGGTCAGTTCAATTCCCTTCTTTGAACGGTTAAATATAGTGATGCCGTATTCTTTCTCCAGTTCCTGAATAGAAGCAGTTAGACTTGGCTGAGCTATAAAGAGCTTCTTGGCCGCCTCTGTAATATTTCCAATATCAGCTACAACTGTTATATATCTTAATTGCTTTAGGGTCATATAGTCTCCTCCTATAACCGATTATAGTCATAGATTATACAATACATTACATCATTTATCATAGATAAAATCTATGGATATAACAAAGGTTTTTATATTTTACCTAGTGACTAAGTGGATTTATACTACGTAACCAAGAAAGATAAACAAAAGGAGACGGTAAATATGAAAACAGCAGTTATTGGTTATCCAAGAATTGGTAAGAACAGAGAATTAAAGTTTGAATCAGAAAAGTTTTTTAAGGGAGAGGCAACAGAGGCAGAGCTTCTTGAGACAGCAGCAGAACTACGAAAGGGTTACCTTCTTAAGCAGAAGGAGGCAGGCATAAGCTTTATATCATCAAATGATTTTTCATTTTATGATAATGTGTTAGATGCTGCAGTTCTTTTCAATATCATTCCTGAGAGATATAGAGCTCTTGGTCTTTCATCCCTTGAAACATACTTCGCTATGGCTAGAGGATATCAGGGGGATAAGGGAAATGTTAAAGCTCTTGCCATGAAGAAGTGGTTCAATACTAACTATCATTATATTGTTCCAGAAATTGATGATGATACAGAGATTAAGCTTAGTGGTAATAAACCAGTTGAAGCCTTTAAGGAAGCAAAAGGATATGGTGTAGATACAAAGGTTTCTCTTGTAGGACCATTTACACTTCTTAAGCTTGCAAAGTATACAGGAAGTAAGTCTGCTAAGGATTTTGTTAAGCCTTTAACAGCTTCATATATTGAGCTTGTGAGTAGGCTCGCTGGTGAGGGTGCTGAGTGGATACAGTTTGACGAGCCATCTCTTGTCAAGGATATCGACGCAGAGGATAAAGCACTCTTTAATGAGATATATCAGTCTCTCCTGGATTCAAAGAAGTCACTTAAGGTACTTATTCAGACATACTTTGGTGATATTCGTGACATTTATTCTGAAGTAACAGCACTAGAGTTTGATGGAATCGGACTTGATTTCATTGAAGGTAGAAAGACATCAGAACTTGTAAAGACAAATGGTTTCCCAAGCGATAAGATACTTTTTGCAGGACTTGTAAATGGTAAGAATATCTGGAGAAACAACTATGCAAAGACCCTTGATGTACTTAAGGAGCTTAAGTCTCTCGGTGCAGAGGTTGTACTTAGTACATCCTGCTCACTTCTCCATGTTCCATATACACTTAGTAGCGAAACGAAACTAACTACAGACTATCTTAAGCACTTTGCATTCGCTGAAGAGAAGCTTTCTGAGCTTAGTGAGCTTGCAAAGCTTTCTGATTTTGCTGAGTCTGGAAATGTCGCTGCTCAGCCTGCATTTACTGCAAATCAGGCTCTGTTCCACGGCCGTGTAGATAGTGTAGACGAAGCTGTTAAGGCAAGAGTTGCAGCTATAAAGGATTCAGATTATACAAGACTTCCTGAGTTCCATGAGAGAGAGAAGCTTCAGAAGGAGAAGTTGGGACTTCCACTGTTCCCTACTACAACTATTGGTTCCTTCCCTCAGACACAGGATGTTAGACAGAATAGACAGAAGTTCCGCAAGGGACTTATCTCTGTGGATGAATATACAGAGTTTAACAAGAAAAAGATCGCTGAATGTATCAAGCTTCAGGAAGAGATTGGCCTGGATGTCATCGTTCATGGTGAGTATGAGAGAAATGACATGGTTGAGTACTTCGGTGAGAATCTTGCAGGATATATATTCACTGAGAAGGCATGGGTTCAGTCATACGGAACAAGATGCGTTAAGCCACCAATCATCTGGGGCGATGTATCACGCAAGAATCCTATCACTGTTGCTTGGTCTAAGTTTGCAAAGAGCTGTACAAATAAGCCTGTAAAGGGAATGCTCACAGGACCTGTTACAATCCTTAACTGGTCATTCCCAAGAGAAGATATCTCTATCAAGGAGAGTACACTTCAGATTGCGCTTGCTATCAGAGATGAAGTTCTGGATCTTGAAGCAAATGGAATCGATATCATCCAGATAGATGAAGCAGCTCTTAGAGAGAAGCTTCCACTACGTAAGTCAGACTGGTATTCACAGTACCTTGACTGGGCTATTCCTGCATTCCGTCTTGTACATAGCGGAGTTAAGCCAGAAACACAGATTCATACTCATATGTGTTACAGCGAGTTTACAGATATAATACCTGCAATCGATGCGATGGATGCGGATGTTATCACATTTGAGGCATCAAGATCTGACCTTCAGATTCTGGATTCACTGAAGGAGAACAACTTCAAGACTGAAGTAGGCCCTGGTGTATATGATATTCATAGTCCAAGAGTTCCATCAGTTGATGAGATAGTAAATGCACTTAACGCGATGAGAGATAGAATCGAAGACAGCAAGCTTTGGGTTAACCCGGACTGTGGTCTTAAGACTAGAGGCGAGACAGAGACAAAGGCAAGTCTTATCAATCTTGTAAAGGCTGCTGAAATTATTAGAAATAAGTAATTTTTATGTAGTATGTGAGGTAAACACTTGAAGATATCAGAAATATATAAGAACAAAAAGAAAAGTCTTTCTTTCGAGATATTTCCACCTAAGAAAGATTCTCAGCTAGATAATATAGATGACACTTTGGATGTCCTGTCTGAGTTACATCCTGATTTTATAAGTGTTACATTTGGTGCAGGCGGTTCCTCTAACTGCAACCGTACTATAGAGCTAGCTAAGAAGATTAAGTATAAGTATGGTATCGAACCAGTGGTTCACCTTACATGTCTTCATTACGACAAAGCGGAGATAGAAGAGTTTGCAAGAGTACTTAAGGCTGAGGGGATAGAAAATGTTCTTGCGCTTAGAGGCGATAAGAATGATAGAGTTAAGGAGAAGGATGATTTTAGACATTCGTCAGATCTTATAAGCTTCCTGAAACCAGATTATGATTTCTGCTTTCTCGGAGCCTGCTACCCAGAGTGCCATCCTGAATCACCTAACAGAGTAAGCGAGATAAAATGTCTTAAATCTAAGGTAGATGCTGGAGCTGAAGCACTTATATCACAGCTCTTCTTCGATAATGAAGCATTCTTCCATTTTAATGAGGAATGCAAGATTGCAGATATAGATGTGCCAGTCATTCCTGGTGTAATGCCAGTTATAAATGCAACGCAGATAAAGCGAATGATAAGCATGTGTAATGCTACATTTCCGGAGAGGTTCGAGAGAATCATAAGACGCTATGAGGATAACAAGGAAGCGCTTTTTGATGCGGGCATGTCTTATGCGCTGAGTCAGATTATAGATCTTCTTGTAAGTGACATACGGGGAATTCATTTATACACGATGAATAATCCGATAGTCGCCAGAAGAATATGCGAAGGTATTAAAAATATAGTTTAATAAGGAATCGGTTGTGAAGAGTCACTTCACAGCCGATTTTTTTCAAGCTAAAAAAGTTTGTAACGTTATTTGGAATACTGCGTCTAACTTAAGAAAAAACTGAAATGAGAAACCATTTAAGGTTATGTTAATAAAAATATTGTTGACATACAATATTATACGACATATAATATCAATCGAAAAGAATACTATACAACGTATAATATTGTTAATGATATAAAGTAAAGGAGCTTTAAGATGAACAAAGGAATTAGAGGACTTGCTGTAGGTGTTTCTATCGCATCGATTCTAGCTTCAGCATTTTATGGAGCTGATGTCAGAGCTGTAGAGGTTAGTGATACCGATGGTGAGACAAAGGGTGTTGTGTCCACGGATATAAGACCTCAAGATGATTATTATGGCTATATTAACGCGGGTGTCCTAAAGGAAGCTGATATTGATCCTAAGTACGGATATGGTTCATTTTCTGGGGTTTATCAGATCACGAACGGAAAAATGTATAGCATTATCGATGAAGTGAATGCAGGCGGACTTGCGACATCTACAGATGCTGAGCTGATATCGGATTACTATAGGCAGATTTCCTCCTATGATGCAGAAAAAAGTGATGCAGATAAGGATTTTCAAAATGTAAGAGAAGAGATAGATTCTGTTAGCAGTATCAAGGAGTTATATGAATTAATTGGAAAATATCAGGCGGTATATGATGTTAATCCTTTATATTCCTTCTCTATATCAGATGGATTTACAAAGAGTGATGAGTACTCATTTTCATTTGAAGGAATTGAATCGATCCTAGGAACTAAATGCAAAGATATAGCAGGGACAGAGGATGGAAGACATAAGGTGAGAGGGCATGTAAAGGATGTGCTTCTCAGTCTCGGAACAGATAAGAAGGAAGCAGAACAAAAGGCAGATAACTTTGCGGTCCTTGCGGTGGATATAGCGTATGACATTAAGGATAGCAGGATGGAACTTAGTTCAGTAAAGAATCTATCTGATAAAGAAATGAATGATCTTAAGTTTGATACCGAGAGTTTTGTAAAGGGATATGGAATAGATAACCCTTATGATAAATGGGTTATATATTCAAAGGATCAGATGACTTCTATATCGGAAGCCCTTGCTGACGAAGATAATCTGGAAGCCTTTAAGACCTGGCTTCTGGTTGAATATATAGATAAGTATAATGAATATCTTTCGGATGATTATAAGGACCTGAAGGATATATATGGTGAGCAGACAGAAAGTCTTGATGTGCAGGCAAAAGAGAAGATAATAAATAATCTTCCGGACCAGATAGGTAGACTCTACACAGCTGCATTTTATCCAGAATCTAAGGATAAGCAGGTAAGAGAAATGTGTGAAAACATCCGAGAGTCTTATAGGGAACTCATCACAGATGCAGATTGGCTTACCGAGGATGGAAGAACGAAACTTCTTGCCAAGCTCGAGGCCATAGAGTTTAAGACGGGAGGAAGCTACGAAGAATCTCTTATTAGTACAGATAATCTTATAGGAAGTGACGAATACGAAACATATAAGAATCTTATCAAGTATAAGTACGAAACTTCAAAGGAAAAGATAAAAAGACCAAGACCTAAGATGGGACAGACTATGCAGCCTCAGACAGTAAATGCCTGCTTCTGGGTTGACAATGTGGTAGTAATGACTGCGGCAATTACTGAAGAGCCATTCTTTAGTGAGAATTATAGTGATGCTGGCAATCTCGGAAGGCTTGGAATGGTAATAGCCCATGAGGTTGGACATGCCTTTGATTCCAACTGTATCAACTGGGATGATAAGGGTATGTATAACCCTGAGTGGTTATGTGAAAAGGACCGAGAAGCTCTTAAGGAAAGAGCTGACATGTGCATAGATTATTATAGTGAGTATACGATCATGGATGTATATCATGTAGACGGAAAGCTGACTCTTGGTGAAAACTATGCTGACCTGGGTGCGCTGGAATGTATAACTAATATTCCTGAAAAGAAGGAAGAATTTATTGATCTCTTCGAAGGATTTGGCGAAATCTGGCGTGGTATCAATAGTGATGTAGAGGGAATATATCTGCTGCATCATGATGAACATAGTCCTGGAATTGTCAGAGTAAATGCAACTCTTAGTTCCTGTGATAAGTTCTATGAAACTTATGATGTAAAGGAAGGAGACGGTATGTACGTCGCTCCAGAAAATAGAGTCGAGAGGTGGTAACATGGGAGTAATACTAAAACATACATTCAGAAATATATTTGCAAAACCACTTATGACATTATTTCTAGTGGTAAGTATAACGATATGTTCCTTTGCAGGAATGATGGCATTCGATATGAATAACAGTATTAGGAATATTCTAAGAAGTGCCTTTGGTTCTATGTATGGAACTTCAAATGCAGTTGTTAGTTCAAGTACTGATATTTGTGAAGAGGATCTTGAAGGTCTTCCAGAATATGAAGCGACATTTATATCTACAAAGGATTCAAAGCTGACAGTTCGTAATGATCAGATGTATGCATATTACAATCAGAAAAATCTTGAAACTGTAGGAGTTGATCCAAAGATTGCTTCTGATATGAAGCTTATTCCTAAGGGCGTAGAGCTTGCAGAAAATGAGTGCATAATCACTAAGACTATGGCAAAAGAGTTAGAGCTTAGTGAGGGAGATACATTTACTATATATGGAGATAACTATGTATCTCAGGATTACAAGATAAAGAAGGTAGCATCACTTAGTGGTCTTCTTGAAAATGATTATACAGCAGTTGTATCTAAGGAAGGTATGTCAAAGCTTTGCTATGATGGGAAGGTTAAGTACCAGCATGCTTATATAAAGGTGAGTGATGAAGCAAGTCTGACAGAGTTTTGTGATCAGCTAAAAGATAGAGTTCCAAATGCTACTGTAGAAAATCTGGTTAGTGGAAAGACAGTTGAGGAACAAGTAAATATGATAAGCGGCATCTTCAAGATGCTCTTCCTTGTCACACTTCTCCTTGTAATCTTTGTTACTGTGACTCTGTCTGAAAGAATCATGATAGACAGAATGTCAACTGTTGGAACTCTTAGAAGTCTGGGTGTTTCGCCGGGACTTACTTCAAGAGTAATACTAATTGAAAATATGTTCTATGGACTATTTGGTGGAGTGATTGGAACTGTACTTTATGCATTAACAAGAGATGCAATATTTAATAATGTATTTACTGTAAATTCAGGAAGCGACATGGAGCTTACTATGGATCTCGGAAAGGTTTCTATACCGGTTATGATAGCGGTGATTATAGGAGCGGTTGTAGTAGAAATGCTATGTCCCCTTAAGGAACTTCGTAAGGCAACTAATACAGCTATCAGAGACATAATCTTTGATAATAAAGATACTGAATATAAATATAAAAAGAAGAATCTGGTGTTAAGCATAATATGTGGAAGCTTAGGGGCAGTTCTGGCTGTGCTTTCATTTACAGTATTAAATGACAATACTCTAGTTAGTCTTCTGGGATTTGTTCTACTGATTCTATCTTTTGTAAGTGGTTATTCATTTATTCTTAGAGGTGTGTCCAGTCTGTTTGAAAGAATGGGACAAAGAAGAAGTAATATTGGACTTACTCTTGCAGCGGTTAATCTTAGAACTAAGAAGACATCTATTGGTAGTTCGAAGCTGGCATTTATTGCAACTACTCTTAGTTTAGTACTTTTTATAGGAGCTATATCATTTTATCGTTTTTCAACCAGTGCGCCTGCTGATGCAAGTGTTATACTTAAGGGCTTATCGGAGAGCTCGGAGTCTTATGATTACATAAAAGATTTAGAAGGCGTAACAGATCTTGAGTTTGAGTATTCAACGTATGGAAATATTGTTGCAGGTACAGATAAGATAGAGAAGTATCTTGCAGGAAAATATGAGAAAGGATCTGATGAGAAACTGACAATTGCATATTTTCTTGGAACAGATGGAAGATTTAGTCTCATTACATCTTATAAAGGGCTTCCAGAAAAGATAAATGATGGAGAGATTTATATAGGTGGTAACCTTGCGAGAGAGCTGAATGTGAAGACAGGAGATAGTATTGATTTACTACTAAATCCAGATGGTGTTGTTCCATATCGAGATACATTTAAGGTGGCAGGAATTATAAATTCAAGTATAGCGGATGGTTGCGATAAAACTATAGCGATGCCTCTTGAATTATATAAGCAGATTTACTTTGATAAGCCTTCGTACGCATATGTTAATTCTGATAATCCGGAAGAAACAGTTAGTCTTATAAAGAGTTATTCCTCTAGTACGGTAAGTAAGATAAGAACCATGGCTGACTATATGGAGGAAGCTAATCAGCAAAGTGCGGGAATGATGACCATCTTATATATGATAATCATCATGGGTGTTGGACTTTCTCTTGTTGGAGTATTCAGTAATCAGATAGTTGGATTTGAAAGCAGAAAGAGAGAAAGTGCAGTACTTATATCAACCGCGATGGGAAGACATAGTCTTATAAAAATGTTTGCAGTAGAGAATCTATTATCAAGTGGAATATCTATAGTTTTAGGAACCGCTTTAGGATTAGTATGCACAGTTCTTTTCTTTAATGCCATGAAGACGATGATACCATTTGAAATGTTTATAGATTATGGAAAAACAGGGCTTTTCTTAGCCATCATGTTTATTACATTTAGCATCACGATACTAAAAACTATGAAGAATATAAAGAAGATGAAAATCTCAGAACAGTTGAAGTACGAATAAAAGGAGAAATAAAATGGAGAAATCATTAAAGAATATAATTGAAGTAAGCAATGTACATAAGGAATTCGGTAAAGGCAGAGATGCTATCACCAAGGTACTTGATGGAGCAAGTATGGAAGTAAAGTATGGTGAGTTTGTATCTCTTATGGGCCCTTCTGGAACAGGAAAGTCAACACTGCTTTATCTAATTGGAGGTCTTGATAGAGAGTTTACTGGAGACATTACGATATGTGGTAAGAATATCGGAAAGCTTAAGGAGAAGGAACTTTCTAAGATTAGACTGGACAAGATAGGCTTTATCTTCCAGTTCTATAATCTGGTTCAGAATCTAAATGTTGAAGATAATATACTTCTTCCATCACTGGTTGCTGGAAAGACCAAGGCCTCCCTCAAGAAGGAACTGGATGAAATCCTAGAGATTACAGGCCTCACAGCTAAGAGAAAGGAAATGCCTTCTAAACTATCAGGTGGTCAGCAACAGAGAGTTGCTATCGCTAGAGCGGTTATCGGAAATCCTGATCTTATCCTGGCAGATGAGGCAACTGGTAATCTGGATAAGAAGTCCGGTGAAGAAATCATGGAACTCTTCAGAAGAATCAATAAAGAGAAGGGAATATCAATCCTTCAGGTAACCCATTCTGAAAAATGTGCATCCTACGGAGACCGAACAGTATATCTTGAAAATGGTAAGGCGGCTACCATTAATCAGAAGAAGGCAAGCTAATGGATATACTCTTATTGTAATATTTAACACGGTATTCTTTCGGAGTAAGCCCACTGATTTTGCGAAAGGCAGCGGTAAAATGGCTCTGTGAGCAGAAGCCCATAGAGTAGGCTATCTGTGAATAAGAATAATCAGTTCTTGTGAGTAAAGCCTGAGAAGCTTTGATTCGAATATTCATAAGATAAGTTCCGAGAGTATTACCGGTTTCTTTTCTAAAAAGTGTTGCCAGGTAGCTCGGGTTGAGATTTACTTTTTCAGCAAGTAATTCCAGAGTTATCTTTTCATTAAAATGAGAATCAATATAGTTGAGACATTCTAGGATATGTCTTGAGTATTGATTCTCTTTTTTATGCTCTCTAACAGTTTCGACAAATATAGTCCAGACTTCCTTGTTGAGTTCGCGTATCTCATCTATGGATTTTGCAACATCAGCCTTCTGAATATATATATCACTGATGGAATAAACTGTTTCTTGTGGTATACCTGCTTCTATTAAGTATCTTGTGGCAAGTCCGGTATTAACGATGAAGAGATATCGCATATTACGTAGAGGGTCTTTGGAAAGAGTGCCTTGTATTGTAGGTTCCATTATATTTACAGCATCCGTTATTGCCCTTTTATCTCCGTTGATAAGATAGCGGAATCTCTTTGTCTCGTCTTGGTAGGTAGTATGTATAAATCCGGTCTCTGCATGTTCATGAAGGAGTTCAAGTATCTCGTCCATGTTGATTGCTTTAGTTTTCTTATTTTCTGAACTTGTTTTTCTTGAAGCCATGGCTTTTTCTCCTGTGAAATAATTATAAAGATCATAACATGAATATTAATATTTTGATATAAAGATTAATAGATATGTTTTATCTTAAAAAGTGTTTAGTTTGCTATTTTGATTAGCTTTAGTAAGTTATTGGGGGTACATATGGATTTACTATTTGCGTCAGGATCTAAAAGAGATGTTACTTCTCTTGGAGAGTCAGCTATAAAGGATCTGGCAATTCAGGATATTCTTGAAGCAATATCTGGAAATGAGAGAGATATTATAATTCTTAAAGAAATCATTTCGAGCATTCCGAAGGATATCAGAGACTCAGTCTATAGGCAGGAGATAATGAAGGATTTTCTAGCGAGCGATGAGTTTACTGATGATATGGATAATGCCCTAGGTCTTATCAAGACTCTTAAGGATTATGGCAGCAGCAGAACTATGATGAGGCAAAATGATTCAACTCTCTATACACTTCTGGAAAATCTTCGCGAGCTATCGGTATATGTTGAAGTGATAGAAAAACTTTATTCTTGTTTGGATAAATATGAGGTAAAAGCTAAGGGACTATGCGACCTTAGAGACAATCTGAAGCAAGTTATAGAGGATGATAAGTTTGAAGAAGCAAAGGCAGATATAGAGATGATATTGGAGGATCTGTCCTGCGTCAGAAGTGCAAATGTAGGCGTGACATTTACTCCTGATATGAATATCGATGAGGTTAAGGTTGTCGATTTTGTTCCTTATAAAATCAAGTCTAAGTACAAGTTTGCTGAGATTGCAGCAGAGATATCCAATATCATGAATGCTAGTAATCAAAACATTGGTGGACCTAAACCGATGGTTAATACTAAGGTGGTGGATCCGCTTCTGGTTGCCATGGCACCTGTTATTGAAAAACATCTTAAGAGGCATTTTGTCAGAATGAAGAGTGTTATGTCTAAGTATGTAAATATGGATAGCTCTTCTATGATTCAGATGTATGAAGGACTTGTTTTCTACATAAATTTAGCCAGATTTGGAAGAAGGATAGTTAGTGAAGGGGAGAAGATAACATTTCCAGAGTTGCCTGCTTATGCAGTGGATGACTTTGGAAGAGTACCTTCGGAAAAATGTACATTTGAAATAAATGATCTATATAATGTTAGGCTTTTAATATCCCAGGAGAAAAATATAGTTAAGAATGATTTTTCATTTAAACCGTCGGAGAATCTTTTTATCCTGACAGGACCAAACCGTGGTGGAAAGACCATCATAGAACAGGCGCTGGGAATTATATCGCTTCTTGCAGCAGCAGGTTGTTATGTTACTGCAAGTAAGTGTAAGGGAGTTCCATTCTCGAATATCCTGACTCATTTTCCAATAGATGAGAATCTTACGATCAATTATGGTCGTCTGGGAGAAGAGGCTGTGAGAATTAAAGAAATAGTTGGAGAGGCGGATAGCAGAACTTTAATACTCTTCAATGAAACATATTCTACTACCAGCGCGGAGGATGGACTCTATCTTTCAAAGGATCTTCTAAGAGTACTTAAAGAGAAAGGCTCAGCTGTCATCTTTAATACTCATATCCACGAGGTTGCAAGGTCCATAGAAGAGATGAATAAATGGAACGGAGAGTCGAAGTTTGTGAGCCTCATCATGGAAATCGTGAATAATGAGAATACATTTAAGGTAAAGAGAAGTGAACCTGACTCATGCTCCTATGCTATGAATATTGCAAGGAAGTATGGCATAACATATGAGCAGATGAAAGGGAAGGAAAGTTAAACTAATGGTTTAGTTGTGTGATATTTTTAACTTTGCTATACTTAGAATTAATTAGTCACCAAGTGTGGTCATGTTGGTGATAAAGTGACTTATGATAAATGAAAAAATAGATAAAGGAGAGCATTATGAGACGTTGCGAAGTATTAGCTCCACGCAGAGCTTGAGGAGACTGTGTGGAGGATAATTGCTAAGATAGGCAGTAGATAATCCTCAAGCTTTGCTCTAATAGACAACTAGATTTAAAGGAGCAAAGAAAAATGAATAAGAATAATAATCTAAAAGATTTTTATATACTCTGGAGTACTCAGTGTTTGTCACAGCTGGGAAGTTCAATAACTGCATTTGCGCTAACGCTATGGCTATATGAGAAGACGGGGTCAGCTCTTAATACAGCGGCGCTCAGAATCTTTACATATGCGCCATATGTCATAATGAGTATCTTCGCAGGAGCACTTACAGATAAGTTCGATAAGAAGAAGACTATGCTGATATGTGACCTGTTGGCAGCCCTTACTACAGTTGCAGTATTTGTGTTATATAAGACAGATACACTTTCTGTGTGGCATCTCTATCTGATAAATGCTGTGTCAGGACTAATGAATACTGTTCAGCAGCCTGCATCAGAAGTAGCTTATACGATGGTGATTCCGAAGGAACATTATCAGAAGACCAGTGGTCTACAGCAACTATCGAGATCCCTTGTGACAATAGGAAATCCTCTGATTGCAGCAGCAGTTTATGGGCTTGCAGGACTAGATGCAGCGATAGTGATAGACCTTATATCCTTTGCAGTTGCATTTATCGCACTTGCTTGTTTTATAACCATTCCTGAAGTACCTGAGAAGGAGGTAAATGAGGGAAGCGTCCTTAGTCTTGCTAAGGAAGGACTGGTGTACTTAAAGGATAATCCACTGATTCTGTATATAATCCTATTTCTTGCGGGAGTTAATTTTATAGCTTCAGCCTTTGATGCTGTTCTGCCGGCATTTATCATTCCGAGTCCTAAGGGTGGCAATTCAATCTATGGAATAGTTACATCCTTTTCAGGAATTGCTATGGTAGTCGGAAGTCTTATAGCTACGGCTATGCCAAAGCCAAAGAATAGAGTAAGGGTTATATATGCATCGATGCTTTTCTCGCTTGGAACAGAGAACTTCCTTCTGGCATTTTCCAGAAGTCCGGTTCTTTGGTGTATAGCTGAGATAATTGGATGGATATTTGTTCCAGTAATGAGTACGAATCAGACTGTAATTATGAGGAATTCTATTCCTGAAAGATTACAGGGAAGAGTATATGCCTGCAGAAATACATTGCAGTTTTTTACAATTCCTATCGGACTCCTCTTTGGTGGAGTTATGGTAGATGAAGTGTGTGAGCCGATTATGAAACATTCTGGTGAAACTCTTAAGTTACTTTTCGGTAGTGGAAAGGGCTCGGGAGCTGCGCTGATGCTTTTCATACTTGGAGTTCTTGGAACTACTATGTGTCTCGTGTTTGGACAAATACTTAAGAAGTATAATTATTCGGATTAATTATGTTAAATTAAATTAATGTAAAGAGATATCATATGATTCTATGAGGGTAATGGTTTGTATCATTATCCTCTTTTAATGTGACTAAACTGTCACTTTAAGAGTCACCACTGTGTCATATTCGTGTGATATATTAATAACTGAGAAGGGGAGATAACCTCTTAGAAATGAGTTTTAAATATAAATGAAAAAGAATCCCTGATGATTCTGATATGAAAGGACATAGTAATGGAAATCTTAAAATGTGAAGGCGTTTCAAAAATATATGGTTCAGGAGATACAGAGGTAATAGCTCTGGATAATGTTAGCTTCTCTGTTGAGAAGGGTGAGTTTGTATCTATCATCGGTCCTTCTGGAAGTGGTAAGTCAACCTTGCTGCATATACTTGGTGGAGTAGATAAGCCAACGGAAGGAAAGGTTTATATCGATGGTACAGATATCCACAGCTTAAATGAAGATAAGTTGGCAATCTTCAGAAGAAGACAGATTGGTCTTGTATATCAGTTCTACAACCTGATGCCGGTTCTAAATATAGATGAAAATATAGCGCTTCCACATCTCTTAGATGGAAGAGCTCTTGATAAAGAAAGACTTGATAGTGTAGTTGAACATCTGGGACTTACAGATAGAAGAAATAATCTTCCAAATCAGTTATCAGGTGGACAACAGCAGCGAGTTTCTATAGGAAGAGCGCTTTACAGTCATCCGGCAATTCTTCTGGCAGATGAGCCTAC
>CACWGK010000044.1 GCA_902760415.1 uncultured Lachnospiraceae bacterium | reverse complement strand
AGGAAATGCTAATAAAAATGATGAAAATGCAGTAGCAGTTGAAACTACCGAAGCTGAGGTGACTACTGAGGAAGTTACAGAGGCAACTAAGTTAGAAGCTGTGGAAGCTAGCAAGACAGAAGCATCTGTAACAGAAGCAACTGCAGATGAGGCAGAGGCAACAACAGAAGTTACAACTGAGGCGACTACAGAAGCAACCACAGAGGCAACCACAGAGGCAACTACAGAGGCAACAACAGAAGCAACCACAGAGGCAACCACAGAGGCAACCACAGAGGCAACTACAGAAGCTACAACAGAAGCCAAGACAGAAGAGAAGAAGAACGACAAGAAGTCAGGTAAAGCTACTATCACAGTTACTTCAGGAATGTCTTCAGAAGATGTATCACAGCTTCTTGAAAATGCAGGTCTTGTAAAGTCTGCTACAGAGTATAATACATGGCTTATCCAGAAGGGTTATGATTCACAGCTCCATATTGGAGAGTTTGAAATCGAGAGTGGAGCATCTAATGAAGAGATAGCTAAGATACTTATGACTCAGGGTAAGTAATCAGAGGCTCTGATAGTTACATTTAAATGATATAAAAGATTAGAAAAACCCCTTGCATAAGGGGTTTTTTTATGCTAATATACCCTTTGCGGCTCTAGACATAGACCGTGAAAATATACATGTGGATTTAAGTAGTTCGGTGCCGCTGGCTCAGTAAGTGCTTAGAAAGATAGCATTTATGGCGGTTTACATGCTTAAAAGGAAGTCCACAGAAGAATAAACCAGGAGGTGTAATATGAGCGTTATTTCAATGAAACAGTTACTTGAGGCAGGTGTTCACTTTGGTCACCAGACTAGAAGATGGAACCCTAAGATGGATGAGTTCATCTACACAGAGCGTAATGGTATCCACATCATCGATCTTCAGAAGACAGTTGGAAAGATGGATGAGGCATACAAGGCTGTATTTGATACAGTTGCTAATGGTGGTACAGTTCTTTTCGTAGGAACAAAGAAGCAGGCTCAGGACTCAATCCAGTCAGAGGCTGAGAGATGTGGTATGTATTTCGTTAACCAGAGATGGCTTGGTGGAATGCTTACAAACTTCAAGACAATCCAGTCAAGAATTGACACTCTCAAGAAGTACAAGAAGATGGAAGAAGATGGTACATTTGATGTACTTCCTAAGAAGGAAGTAGTTAACATCAAGAAGCAGATGGAGAAGCTTCAGAAGAACCTTGGTGGTATCGAAGGTATGAAGAGACTTCCTGACATCATCTTCGTTGTAGATCCTCACAAGGAGAAAATCTGTGTTCAGGAGGCACATGCACTTGGCATTCCTCTTATCGGTATCGCTGATACAAACTGTGATCCAGATGATCTCGACTTTGTTATCCCAGGAAATGATGACGCTATCCGTGCAGTAAAGCTTATCGTAGCTAAGCTTGCTGATGCTGTTATCGAAGCTAGCGAAGGTTATGCAGCTACAGAGACAGAAGTAGCTGAGGGTGCTGACGTAGCTGAGGAAGCTGCAGCAGAGGACGCTGAGTAATCACATTTCGAACTTATAACAAAGATTATATGAATTAATAGGAGGATAAATAAATGGCTATTACAGCAGCAGACGTAAAGAAACTTAGAGAAATGACAGGCGCTGGTATGATGGACTGTAAGAAGGCTCTTACAGAGACAGATGGCGATTTCGATGCAGCAGTAGATTTCCTTCGTAAGAAGGGTCTTGCTACAGCTGAGAAGAAGGCTGGTAGAATCGCAGCTGAAGGTATCGTAGCAACTGTAGTTTCAGATGACGATAAGACAGCAACAATCATCGAAGTTAACTCAGAGACAGACTTCGTTGCTAAGAACGAGAAGTTCCAGACATATGTAAATGGTCTTGCAACACAGATCAACTCAGGTGCTTATGCTGATATGGCAGAATTCCTTGCTTCAACATCAGCTATCGATAGTGCTTCTACAGTAGAAGAGTATCATAAGTCAATGGTTGCAACAATCGGTGAGAACCTTACAATCCGTAGATTTGAGAAGGTTACAGGCGATGTTGTAGTATCATATATCCACATGGGTGGTAAGATTGGTGTTCTTGTAAATGCTACATCAGACAAGAACACAGATGAGATCAAGGAAGCTATGAAGAACATTGCTATGCAGATCGCAGCTATGAATCCTTCATATGTTAAGAGAGATGAGATCTCAGCTGATCAGCTTCAGAAGGAGAAGGAAATCATCATCGACAGCTCACTTGCTGATCCTGCTTCACTTCCAAAGCCACTTCTTAACGCACTCTTCGACGAGGCTATTGCTAACAAGGTAGCTGAGTACGCTGAGGACGGTAACAAGGGTTGGGCTGAGGCTGATGTTGCTATCTTCGAGGAGAAGAAGGCAGAGGGTAACCTCAACTTCCTTTTCAACTTCCTTTCAGATCAGGCTGTACAGGTTCTTAGAGACCTTGCTTCAGCTCATAAGGATGAGTACCTTGAGAACAAGATCTTCGCTGGTCTTGTAGAGGGACGTTTCTCAAAGCATCTTAAGGAGATCTGCCTTGTAGATCAGACATATGTAAAGGCTGAGAACAAGGAATCAGTTAAGCAGTATGTTGAGCAGGTTGCTAAGGCAACAGGTGCTAACTTCGATATCAAGAGCTTCGTTCGTTTCGAGACAGGTGAAGGACTTGAGAAGAAGAATGAAGACTTCGCAGCAGAGGTTGCTGCTCAGATGAATCAGTAATCTAGATTATCTTAGATATTGTTACACGAAAAAGTGCTTGATTTTCAAGCACTTTTTTGTTATTATCATTTAGAACTTAATAATGCTTACTAGAGTGGGTTCGGGTTCCGGATCCACTTTTGTTTATGCAGAGAAAACCTGTAAGGAGAAAGAATGAAGAAACAGGACATTGAGAAGAGAACCGAGGAACTGGTTCAAGACATAATTGATAGCGGCGGCTATGAGTTATGGGACGTAGAGTACGTCAAGGAAGGCTCTGATTACTATCTGAGGGTGTATGCAGATAAGGAAGGCGGCATTATGATAGATGATTGTGTCACTATCAGTAGAGCACTTGAAGCAAAGCTTGATGCAGAAGACTTTATCGAGGAAGCATACATTTTGGAGGTAAGCTCACCAGGTCTTACCAGAAAGCTAAAGAAAGATAAGGACTACGACAGAAGTATAGGAAAGCTCGTATTCGTAAAGCTGTATAAGGCTGAGCAGGGAGCTAAGGAGTTCGTAGGACGACTGAAGGAAGTTGATGACAAACTACTGAAGCTTGATATAGATGGAGACGAAGTAGTTTTAGATAGAAATAATATATCAAGTGCAAGACTTGAATATGAAGATTAAAGGGAGGATAAAATGACAGAGATAATTGAGGCTTTAAACAAGCTGGAAAAAGAGAAAGGCATCTCCAAGGAGATAATGATTGAGTCTATAGAGAAGGCTATTATTTCAGCCTGTGAGAAGGATTTCGGAAAGGATGCTGTAAAGGTTGTTATGGACCCAGAATCTGGCGAGATAACAGTTACTGCTCCAAAGCAGGTTGTTGATGAGATCAACGATCCTAACACTGATATTCTTATAGAAGATGCTAAGCACATTGATCCTGACTGCGAGATCAACGATTTCGTAGAGTGTGAGATCAAGACTCTCGATTTTGGTCGTATCGCTGCCCAGAAGGCAAGAGGTATTATCCTCCAGAATCTTAAGGAAAATGAGAGAAAAGCTGTATATGATTACTTCAAAGAGAAGGAGAACACAATCATTACAGGTATTGTACAGAGACGTTCTGGCTACAATCTCAACATCACTCTTGATGAGAAGACAGAGACTATGCTGAGTTCAAGAGAGATGATCCCAGGAGAAAGATATAATCCTGGTGATAGAATCAAGCTTTATATCGTATCTGTAAAGCTTAATGAGAAGGGTGGTTTCAGAATCATTACTTCCAGAACACATCCTAACTATGTAAAGCTGCTCTTCGAGCGTGAGGTATCTGAGATTAAAGATGGTACAGTAGAGATCATGAACATAGCTCGTGAGGCTGGTTCACGTTCAAAGCTTGCTGTATGGTCTAACGATCCTGATGTAGATGCAGTTGGTGCTTGCGTAGGTCTTAACAGCATCCGTATTAATAACATTTTAGCTGACCTTGCCGATGAGAAGATCGATATCATCGAGTGGGATGAGAATCCTGCTGTATTTATCGAGAATGCACTTCGTCCAGCACCAGTTATATCTGTAGATGTTGATGAAGAAGCTGGTTTTGCAAGAGTTGTTGTTCCAGATGATAAGCTGTCACTTGCTATCGGTAAGGAAGGACAGAATGCTCGTCTTGCAGCAAAGCTTACTAACTTCAAGATTGATATCAAGAGCCAGAGCCAGGCTGCTGCAGAAGGCGATGACTTCGATGATTATGATGACGATGATGAAGAAGAGATTACAGCTGTAACTGATGAGGAAGTTGCTGCTGCTATCGAAGAAGCAGAGGCTGAGGCAAATGCTGAAGAATCTTCAGATGAAACTCCAGCTGAGTAAAGTACTGACGAGGAATAAGAAGGAGATAGCTTGAGTACTAAAAAGAAGAATATTGGACGAAAGCCCATGAGAAAATGTGTCTCATGTGATGCGGAAAAGCCAAAGTCAAATATGACGAGAATAGTTCTCTCAGGTCGAAATACTGAGATAGATTCAGTAGTCAAGGATGACAGCGGCAAGCAGCATGGGCGCGGCGCATATATATGTAAAAATGAAAAATGTATCGATAAAGCATTAAGTGACGGACTGATTGATGAAGAGGTCTACGCGGTATGCGTGGAGGAGGCCGCAAAGTATAAGCTGAGTCTGCTTCCTATCGCAATGAAGGCCGGGGCTATAGCGGCTGGAGAATACCAGTGTGAAGAGTCAATCAAGTCGGGAGAAGCGTACTTCGTGATAATAGCGGAAGATGCTTCGGATAATACCAGAAAGAAGTTCGAGGATAAGTGTTCCTACTATGAGGTTCCTTATGTCATTTACGGAGAGAAGGAAAATCTGGGACAGCTTATAGGAAAGGCTGAACGTTCAGTTATTGCGGTTAAGAAAGAAGATTTTGGTACTCAGTTCATAATAAGATTTGGAGGTAATGAATGAAAATATTACTATTTGCGAAAGAATTAACTAAAGAAGCAGGTAGACAGGTTCCACCTAGCGAAGTAGTTAGAGTTCTATCCAAGAAAAGAGACGGTCTCACGATGGCCTCTGATATAGATGATACTCTTATGGCATATGCCAAGATGATGATCACAGGTGAGAAGGCTCCAGCTCCTGCAAAGAAGGCTGAGGCTAAGACAGCTGCAGCGCCAGCTAAGAAGCCTGCAAAGAAGGCTGCACCTAAGACAACAGAAGAGAAGAAGGAGAAGACAACTTCTTCAAAGACTTCTTCAAAGCCAGCTGCTAAGAAGGTTACACCTCTTAAGCCTAGAGTATCTGCAGAAGAGAAAGAGGCTATGAAGAAGGGCCCTGCTGCACTTGCTGCATATAGAAGAAAGATGGCTGCTGCAGACGCTGCTGCGAACGCTACAGCTAAGAAGGATGCAAAGCCAGCTGAGGAGACAGAAGCTCCTAAGACAGAAGCTGCTAAGGTTGAGGAGAAGACAGAAGATGTTAAGCCAGCTGCAGAGACAAAGTCAGCTGAGACTCCTGTAGAGACAGCTCCAGTAGCTGAAACAAAGGAAGCTAAGGTTCCAGCAGAGGAAGCTCCAGCAGCTGAGACTACAGAGGTTAAGGAAGAGGCTAAGAAGGATACAAAGAAAGAAGCTTCAAATGACAGACCTGCTAGATCTGAAAAGTCTGACAGACCTGCTAAGAATGATAGAAATGATAGAAAAGACAGATCAGATAAATCTGATTCTGATAAGTTTGATAGAAAGTCCAAGGGTTCTAAGCCAGCTAAGGCTGAAGCTGCAGAAGCTCCTTCAGATTCAAAAAAGTCCTCAGGTAGAAAGGGCGACAAGTCTAAGGACAAGGAGAAGGAAGCTCGTAGAGAGAACCGCGAGACACGTAACTCAAGACGTGAGGATAAGCGTTCTAAGAAGGACTTCAGAAATGTAGACGATATGGATACTGGCGAGAGAAGAAAGAAGCCAGCTAAGAAGCAGGAGAAGAAGGAAGAAGAAGTAATCAAGACAGTTACACTTCCTGAGGTTCTTACACTTGGCGAGTTCGCTTCTAAGATCAAGCAGCCAGTTAACCAGCTTATCAAGAAGCTCTTCCTTGAAGGAAAGATGTATACTGTTAATTCAGACATTACTTACGAAGAGGCTGAACTTATTGCGCTGGAGTATAACATTATATGTGAGCAGGAAGTTAAGGTTGATATCGTTGAGGAAGCTCTTAAGGATATCGAAGATCCAGAGGATTCACTTGTTACAAGACCTCCTGTTGTCTGCGTTATGGGTCACGTTGACCACGGTAAGACATCACTTCTTGATGCTATTCGTAAGACTAGCGTTACTGAAGGCGAGGCTGGTGGTATCACACAGCATATCGGTGCTTACACAGTAGAAATAAACGGACGTAAGATCACATTTCTTGATACTCCTGGACACGAGGCATTTACAGCTATGCGTCTCCGTGGTGCTATGGCTACAGATATTGCAATCCTCGTTGTCGCTGCTGATGATGGTGTTATGCCACAGACAGTTGAGGCTATCAACCATGCAAAGGCTGCAGGTATCGAGATCATCGTTGCCGTTAACAAGATAGATAAGCCAAGTGCTAACATAGAGAGAGTTAAGCAGGAGCTTACTGAGTATGGCCTTATCGCTGAGGATTGGGGTGGAAATACAGTATTTGCACCTGTATCAGCTCATACTCATGAAGGTATCGATAACCTGCTTGAGATGATACTTCTTACAAGTGATATTCTTGAACTTAAGGCTAATCCAAATCGTAAGGCTCGTGGTATCGTTATCGAGGCTAAGCTGGATAAGGGTCGTGGTGCTGTCGCAACACTTCTTGTACAGAAGGGAACTCTTAAGGTTGGAGACTTCATTGCCATCGGTGAGTCCCATGGACGTGTTAGAGCGATGACAGATGATAAGCAGAAGCAGCTGAAGGAAGCAACTCCTTCTATGCCTGTTGAGATCATCGGTCTTGACGCTGTACCTAACACAGGTGAGATATTCATAGCTACTGACAACGAGAAGGAAGCTAGAAATATCAGCAATGCATTTATTACAAGAGGTAAGGAGAATCTTATCGCTGAGACTAAGGCTAAGATGTCACTTGACGATATCTTCAGTCAGATGCAGGAGGGTACTCTTAAGGAGCTTAACATCATCATCAAGGCTGATGTTCAGGGTTCTGTCGAGGCACTTAAGCAGAGTCTTCTCAAGCTTTCTAACGAAGAGATTCTTATCAAATGTATTCACTCTGGAGTTGGTGCCATCAATGAATCTGATGTTACTCTTGCAGGAGCATCAGGAGCTATCATTATCGGTTTCAATGTTCGTCCAGAGCCAGTTGCTAAGCAGCTTGCAGATAACGAGAAGGTTGATATCCGTCTCTACAAGGTTATCTACAATGCTATCGACGACATCGAGTCAGCTATGAAGGGTATGCTCGATCCTATCTTCGAGGAGAAGGTAATCGGTCATGGTGTTATCCGTCAGACCTTCAAGGCTTCAGGTGTCGGAACAATCGCCGGTACATTTGTTGAGGACGGAGCTATCGAGAGAAATGCATCTGCACGTATCTCACGTGGTGGCGACCTTATCTGGGAAGGCAAGATTGCATCCCTCAAGAGATTCAACGATGATGCCAAGGAAGTTAAGGCAGGTTACGAGTGCGGTATCGTATTCGAGAATTATAACGACGTTCGCGAGGACGACACTATCGAAGTATACAAGATGGTAGAAATCCCACGCGACTAAACTTTAAAATAAAGTCAAATGAGTCAAATGAGTCAAATGAGTCACCTCCCACGTCCGACGTAAAGGTGACTCAAAAATGAGTCAACCTTTACGTCGGACGTGGGAGGTGACTCATTTTAGAAAGGTAGATTTATGAGAGGTAAGAGTCCTAAGGGTGCGCGCATCAACAGCGATGTGCAGCGTGTCATTAGTCACATTATCGAGTTCGAGATCAAGGACCCAAGGGTTAACTCTCTTGTGTCAGTGGTCAAGTGCGACGTGACCAATGATTTAAAGGAATGTAAATGTTATATATCTGTATTGGGTGATGAAGAAGCTGGAAAGTCTACTATTGATGGACTTAACAGTGCTAAGGGTTTCGTAAGAAAACGCCTTGCAGAGTCACTTAATATGAGATATACACCTGAGATAACATTTGTGCTTGATAGATCAATCGAGTATGGTGTTATGATGTCTAAGAAGATAGACGATATTATGAAAGGCGAATCAGATGGCGAGTGATACTATAAAGAAGTCAAAGAGACTCCATCAGATGATTGGTGATGCCAACACTATAGCTATAATCGGCCACATTCATCCAGATGGTGATTGCATAGGCTCAACTATGGCTATGTATAACTACATTATAGATAACTACGAAGGCAAATCCATTCAGGTATACGCAGAAGAGTTTTCACCAGATTTCATGATAATAAATGGAACTGACAAGATAAATCATACTGCAACCGACAAGAGATATGATCTTGCTATATCCCTTGATGTGTCGACGCTGGAGCGAATGGGCGATTTTAGAGATATCTATAACAGCGCTATATCAACTATATGTATCGATCATCATGTCAGCAATGAGGGATTCGGTGATCTCTGTTATGTATCTCCAAATGCATCTAGTGCATGTGAGGCACTTTGCGATCTTATAGATCTCGAGAAGGTCAGCCTTAATACAGCCACAAGCCTCTTTCTGGGTATCGTACATGATACAGGAGTATTTAGATATTCCTGCACAGGTAGAAGAACTATGGAACTGGCTGGACTTTTCATGAGCATGGGTGTCAACTCAGAGCAGATCATAGATGATACATTTTTCAAGAAGACAAGACGTCAGAATCTTCTCGGCGCCAGAGTTATGACAGAGTCAAAGCTCTTGCTTGATAACAGGCTGATCTTCGGTATAGTTACAAGTGATCTTTTTGAAGAAATGAAATGTACCAAGATGGATACTGATGGCATAGTCGAGCAGCTTCGTCAGACCGATGGAGTAGAGGTATCTCTCTTCGCATATCAGCTGTCAGATAAGAAGTTCAAGTATAGTCTTCGTGCCAAAGCAAAGGTAGATGTAAATAAGGTTGCAACCACATTTGGCGGCGGCGGTCACGTGAAGGCAGCAGGCTTCGAGTCAGAGAAGCCATACGAAGAAGTTCTTACCACAGTTGCCGAACTCGTAAAGGCACAGCTTGACGGCTAGAACATATGGACAGGATTTATGTATAACGGAATTGTAAATATATACAAGGAGCAAGGCTTCACATCCCACGATGTAGTAGCAAAGCTTAGAGGCATTTACGGCCAGAAGAAGATTGGTCACACAGGTACCCTGGATCCTATGGCGGAGGGCACGCTGATCGTCTGCCTCGGCCAGGCAACTAAGCTGTCAGACCTTATTCTGACAAAGGATAAGCAGTACATCGCCAAGATGAAGCTGGGCCTTGTTACAGATACAGACGATATAACTGGAAATGAAACTGCTTCCGATGAAGAAGCAACGAGCAAGCTTTTTGAAGGCGTGCAGGATGAATCATCTTCTAGTTCTAAAGATATAGCTAAACTCATGGAAGATACATTTGAAGGCTTCCTTGGTAAATCCATGCAGATACCTCCAATGTATTCAGCTATAAAAGTAAATGGCAAGAAGCTCTACGAATATGCTAGAGCTGGAATAGTAATAGAGCGTGAGCCTCGACCTATAGAAATATATGAGATGAAACTTATAGACATTCTACCAGAGACTCACGAAGTATCCTTCAGTGTAAGATGCTCCAAGGGCACTTACATCCGTAGTCTCATAAGAGATATTGGAGATAAGCTGGGAACCGGCGCCACTATGTCTGGCCTCATAAGAGACGAGGTAAATGGCATAAAGGCTGTGGACGGTTACCGTATATCTGATCTTCAGACTCTAAAGGAAGAAGGAAAGCTAGGTGAAACTGTTCAGCCAATGGATAAGCTTCTCGAAAGTGTTCCAGCGGTTGAAGCGTTAGATAGTAGCGAAAAGCTACTAACAAATGGCAATCGCCTAAGACCGGATGGAATTAAGCTGATAAATGATAATTCAACTTCTTCAACTGTAGAAGTAGATGATTCATCAGATGTATTAAAAAACTCGGATTTTATAAGAGTATATTATAAGGGCGAACTTAGAGCTCTTTACAGCTACGACGCTGAGAAAAAAGATTTTAAGGTATTTAAAATGCTATGAACAACACTATGAATAATGACAGTAAGAAAGTAGCTTTAACTATAGGAAAGTTTAACGGCTTTCATCTTGGACATCAGACACTCCTTAGAGATATAACTAAGGCAGCAGCTGAGCAGGGGATGACACCGAAGATACTGAAGCTTGTTACAAAAGATGGCGACATCTTTGACAAGGTAGAAGTAGAGGACTTTCTGAAAGATAGATTTCCTTCGATAGAAGGAGTGGAATATATAACATTTAGCCCAGAGTTTGCTAAAATGAGTCCTGAGGAGTTTGTATCCGAAGTGCTTGTGAAGCAGATGAATGTAGGCTATGTTGCAGTCGGTGTAGATTTTCGATTTGGGAAAGATAGAGCTGGCGATACAGATACCTTAAGAGAACTTGGAAGCAAGTACGGCTTCGAGGTAAGTATCTTAGATAAGCTTATGATCGAAGGAAGTATTGTGAGTTCATCCCTTATAAGAGAGAAACTCTCTGACGGAGATATGGATAGTACCAAAATGTACCTTGGCAGACCTTACTCGATCAAAGGAACGGTAGAGTCAGGAAAGAAGCTGGGACGTACACTTGGATATCCAACAGTTAATATATCCCTAGATGCAGATAAGATCCTTCCAAGATATGGAGTATATTCATCAGTTGTTAGGATTTTTGATGGCAACGAGTGGCATAATCATAGAGGCATCACTAATATAGGCAAGCGTCCGTCTATCGACGATGGAGATAATGCGACGGTCGAAAGCTTTATATATGATTTTAATGATGATATCTATGGATTTGATGTTATAATAGTACCTGAAGTTTTTATCAGGGGTGAGATAAGGTTTTCGAGCCTGGATGAGCTGACACAGCAGATAACAAGGGACATCGATTACGCATCATCTATAACGCACCAGTAGCTCAGTGGATAGAGCAATGGCCTCCGGAGCCATGTGCGTGGGTTCGATTCCCGTCTGGTGCAATTGTAAATATAGTATTTATATAAAACTATGTAATTCAACATATAAAATAATTAGTGAGGATAATTGATATGGCAAAGAACAGGAAACAGGAAGTTAAGATCAAGAAGCTACTCATAGCGGTATGGGCGGTTTTCATAATGGCTCTCGTTTCTCTTGGCGTTATCGTGTATAACAAGAGAGACACCGTCAAGGAAGACTTGGATATGTCATTTACAACCAGATTCTCATATCAGACAAATGCTAATCCTGATATCAACGCATTGATAATCACCTATCTTAGTGCTATGTCATCAAGTGATCAGGCTACACTTCAGAGCTGCGTTGTCGATCCTTCTCAGTTTGATAACATGTCAGTAGTTCAGAGTCAGTCAAGAGTCATCACATCATATAAGAACATTAACTGCTATA
The DNA here is from genome assembly GCA_902760415.1 of uncultured Lachnospiraceae bacterium. GTDB lineage: Bacteria > Bacillota > Clostridia > Lachnospirales > Lachnospiraceae > Eubacterium_Q. The sequence goes on along the minus strand of CACWGK010000044.1, from coordinate 5,138 downwards.
CTATAGAGGGTATGGATGAGAACTCAACAGTAGTATATGCTATAGCGAATATATCTATCATAAATGTTGAGTCAACACCACTTGATATGCTCGGACCATACTATGTAGTTAAGAAGGATGGTCATTACCTGATTGATAACACTATGCTAAGTCAGGATGTATCAGACTATATGGAGAAGCTTAGTCATACATCAGATATCCAGGATCTCTACAAGATGGTCAAGGATGATGAGGACAAGAAGGCAGAGCAGGATCCAGCATTCAAGGAGTTCCTGAATCGCCTAAATAATTAAAAATCAAGGCCATGTGCATATGCGCATGGCCTTTTGTTTTGCTAAAGATAAATTAATATATTAATAATGTTATTATAAAATCATTCGGAATCAGAGATGACGGAGATATCAATTCCTCTAGGCTGTACGGCAGTGGAGAATACAATCTGTGTCTCAGTTTTTCCGAATGTCTGCAGCTTACCGATGAAGACATCGAGCTCCTGTGTGCTAGGGAAGCATACCTTGATAAGCATCGAGTAATTTCCAGTTACACAGTTACATTCGAGGACATTTGGACAAGCTTCTATAAATGGATAGAACTCAGCCTTCTGATGTGGCTCAAGTGTCAGATTGATAAATGCTGTGATATGGTATCCAAGTGTCACAGGATCAAGAGTGGCATGATAACCAGTCAGGATTCCCTGACTCTCCAGTCTTTCAATTCTCGCAGATACAGCTGGAGAAGATAACTGAACCTTCTCTGCCAGATATTTAAGTGGGTATCTAGCGTTCTCCTGTAATAGGGATATTATCTTGCAATCAATTTTATCCATGATTATCTCCAAATCATTATTTTACTTAATTATTTTATGTAATATGCGTCAGCACCTTTGCATTATAAACCATTTGTGGCGAAAGTGCCACACTTTTTTTATTTTTTTAAGTTGGTAGGCGTATTTTATTATAGTTAGAAAGCCGATACGATATTCTTGAATAAATGTACGAAAAATGATACACTCATATGATATGGAAAATGAAGAAAACATTAGAATAAATAAGTATTTAAGCCAGGCTGGAGTGCTTTCGCGTCGTAAGGCAGATGAAGCAATCTCCAGGGGTGAAGTGCGTATAAATGGAGTGATCGCAGTTAGCGGTGACAAGGTAAGCCCAGGGGATACGGTTGAGTATCTGGGAAAACCAGTTACTACCAAGGAAGTGGAGCGAGTTATCCTCGCTTATAACAAGCCACTGGGACTTGTATGCACCTCTAAAGATGCTGATAAAGACAGTATCTTCAGGAAGATAGATTATCCTGATATGCTGTACTATGTTGGAAGACTTGATAAGAACTCTCAGGGACTCCTGCTTCTCACTAATGATGGCGAGCTTGCCAATCAGATTCAGAAGGCTCGCAACAATCATGAGAAGGAATACGTAGTTCGAGTGAATAAGCCGCTTACGGCAGCATTTGTCCGTGGAATGATGAGTGGAGTACCTCTAGAAGTAGAGCAGGGGGACGGCACTGAATCCAAGAAGGTCAGAGTTACTAAGGAATGCTTAGTTGAACAGACGGGAAAGAATACATTTAGAATAACTCTTACTGAAGGAATCAATCGACAGATCCGCCGAATGTGCGAGCATTTCGGATATAGAGTAACCTTCCTGAAGCGTGTCAGAGTAATGAATGTTGGACTTGGTAATCTACCGATAGGAGAGTACAGAAAGCTGACTGCCAACGAAGAGAGGATACTTCGTAGTTTGATCAAGTAATGAACTGGATTGAGTTACATTTCAATCAAGTAATAAAGAATAACTATATGTATATAGGAAAGTAGTATTAGTTGTTATAGCCAGAATATTATATAAGTAGATAAATAGCAATATAATTAGTTCACAGATTGCAGGATAATATATGGATAAGATATCAAGAATTAAAGAATTAGTAGAAATCCTGAATAAAGCATCGAAGGCGTATTACGCAGAGGACGTGGAAATCATGTCCAACTTCGAGTACGACAAGCTCTACGATGAACTTGTAAGCCTAGAGGCAGAGACAGGCACAATCCTCGCCAACAGCCCTACACAGAACGTAGGATACGAAGTGGTGAGCGAGCTTCCAAAGGAGAGACATCCAGCCAGGATGTTATCCCTGGATAAGACAAAGGAAGTCGACGCGCTCGTCAGCTGGCTTGGTGACCACAAGGGACTTCTCTCGTGGAAGATGGATGGACTCACAGTCGTACTGACCTACGATAACGGCGAACTCATCAAGGCGGTTACTCGTGGAAATGGAGAAATCGGCGAAGTTATAACAGCGAATGCGAAGACATTTGTGAATATACCTCGCAGCATAAGCTACAAGAAGAGTATAACGATTCGAGGAGAAGCGATAATCACTTACTCCGAGTTCGAGAAGATAAATGAATCTATCGAGGATGTAGATGCTAAGTACAAGAATCCAAGAAATCTATGTAGTGGCTCAGTTAGACAGCTGTCCAGCAAGATCACTGCAGAGAGAGGCGTTAGGTTCTATGCATTTTCGATGGTAGAACCAGAAGATGCAGAGCTTCTTGCAAGCTTTGAAAATAGTTTTGAGAAGAGATTCGAGTTCCTTAAGGGGCTCGGTTTTGACGTTGTAGAATACGAGGCCGTAACAGCAGATACTCTGCCAGATATGGTGAAAGCCTTCTCCGCGAAGATTCCATCGAACGATTTTCCGACAGATGGACTGGTGCTTTCCTTTGATGATACGGCATATGGCAAGAGCCTTGGAACGACAGCGAAGTTCCCAAGGGATGCGATAGCATTTAAGTGGCAGGATGAAGAGGCCGAGACAACACTTCGAGACATCGAGTGGAGTCCATCGAGAACAGGTCTCATTAACCCAGTTGCCATCTTCGATACAGTCGAGCTAGAAGGCACAGACGTAAGTCGCGCCAGCCTCCACAACATCACATATGTGAAGGATATGCAGCTCGGAATCGGCGACAGGATCAAGGTCTACAAGGCCAACATGATCATTCCTCAGCTTTCAGAGAATCTGACAAAGTCAGGTAATCTTCAGGTGCCAGATACCTGCCCAGCGTGCGGTGGAAGTACTGAGATTAGAAATGATAATGGAACAGAGACGCTTAACTGCGTGAACCCAGCCTGTCCTGCAAAGAACATCAAGCTATTCTCACTCTTTGTATCGAGAAATGCTATGAATATCGATGGAATGTCAGAAGCAACTATCGAAAGATTCATTGGTGCAGGTATAATGCATCGATTATCAGATATATATCATTTGTCCGAGCACCGCGAAGTGATCGTGACTATGGAAGGCTTCGGTGAGAAGTCATATGACAAGCTTATAAAAGCTATAGATACATCTAGGAAGGCCGATATGGCAGCGTTCCTATATGGACTTGGCATTCCTGGTTTTGGAGTGGCAAATGCAAAGCTGATCGTTAAGGCGTATAAGAGCGATTTTAGTGCTATAATGGATGCTGTTCCTGAAGACCTGATGGAGATAGACCAGGTTGGTGAGGTGCTGGCAAGAGATTTTGCGGCATACTTCAGTGATGAAGAAAAACGCGCCGAAGTGATGCGTCTCTTAGATGAGATAGAATTTGTAATAGAAGAGAATACTTCAGAGCAGGATCTCGAGGGTATGACATTTGTTATAACAGGTTCCCTTGAGACATACCCTAACAGAGATGCCCTGAAGAAAGAAATAGAGGACCGTGGCGGTAAGGTAGCAGGTAGTGTTAGCGCCAAAACCACAGCTCTTATCAATAATGATATAGCTTCCAACTCTTCAAAGAATAAGAAGGCGAAGAGTCTTGGAATCCCGATCATCTCAGAGGAGATGTTCAAGAATAATCAGTTTACATAAATTATTCGAGGAAGTGATAAAATGCCGATAAGAATTGATAATGATTTACCTGTAAAACATATACTTGAAGAAGAAAATATCTTCGTAATGGATGAAAACAGGTCTAATAGTCAGGATATTCGACCTATAGACATCCTCATACTGAACCTGATGCCGCTTAAGGAAGACACGGAATTGCAGCTTCTCAGAAGTCTGTCTAATACGCCGCTTCAGGTAAATATCACATTTGTAAGAACAGTATCATATGAGTCAAAGCATACCTCCCGTGATCATCTGGAGAAGTTCTACTCCAGCTTCAAGGAAGTAAGAAAGCACAAGTGGGACGGAATGATCATCACAGGTGCTCCAGTAGAGAAAATGAAATTTGAAGATGTAGAGTACTGGGAAGAGCTGACCAAGATAATGGACTGGGCAAATGATAACGTAACCTCGACTCTTCATATCTGTTGGGGAGCTCAGGCCGGACTATATTATCATTATGGAATAAATAAGTATGAGCTTCCTAAGAAGCTATCAGGAATCTATGAGCATCGTACAATGCATAAGAGTCAGGAACTTGTTCGTGGATTCGATGATACATTTCTGGCACCTCACTCCAGATATACTGGAATAGATGCAGTAGCAGTACGTAACAATCCAAATCTAGTTATTCTAGCTGATTCGGTGCTTTGCGGCCCATATATCATTTTGGGTGATGGCGGAAAAAATATCTTCATCACAGGCCATCCTGAGTATGACACACTCACACTAGATCAGGAGTATCATCGTGACCTGGGTAAAGGTATCGAGCCAGATATCCCAGTAAACTACTATCCAGGTGATGATCCATCCAGAAAGCCAGTGAAGTCATGGCGCTGCCACGCGAACACACTTTACACAAATTGGCTTAATTATTACGTATATCAGAGCACACCTTATGATTGGACAGCAAGGAGTACGGAAAGCGAGTAATTGTTGTAACATATTTTTGTGCAAAAAAAGTTTTTAAAGTCATATTTATAATGTATTTGTAAGTTAAAGATATGGTTTTAAAAAGGAGATAATATTATGTTAAAATTTATTCTTGCTCTTCCATCTGCAATAGTAGTCTTTTTTGGAATCATTTTTAGTTATATTAAGGATTTCATAAAAGGTGAGAAACAGGAGAATGGAGAAGACTATAGAATATTTCTTCTTTGTTTACTTGGCTTAGGATTTATAGCAATAATTCTTTGGCCAATCATGATTATTCCAAATGGTGCTAAGAAGATATTTTCTTTTGTGAAAGA
>CACWGK010000043.1 GCA_902760415.1 uncultured Lachnospiraceae bacterium | reverse complement strand
GTATGTCTGACTTCCGTCTGCATTGTACCAAACTCCGTTAACCCATTCGCCGAAGTATGTTGGCTTTGGTGTTGTAACTGACTTATATGTTGCTTCTGCTGTTGTAAGTATAGTTACTATTTCCTGACTAATATACTGCTTCTGATCAGCTGTAAGTGCGTTATAAGCATTTCTAGCTGCATCTATAGCACTCTTAGAATCTGCTGTTACAGGAGAGCCAATTGCATTAATCTTTGTGATAACTGCATTTGCTGCTGCCTGATCTGCTGCCTTCTTAGCTGCTGCTTCTTCTGCTGCCTTCTTAGCTGCTGCTTCTTCCGCTGCCTTCTTAGCTGCTGCTTCCTCTGCTGCCTTCTTAGCTGCTGCTTCTTCCGCCGCCTTCTTAGCCGCTGCTGCTGCCGCTTCTTCTTCCTTTGTTAAAGTAGAATCTGTCTTAACAGAGTTGATAGCCTTCTTTGCATTTGCAAGTGCTTCTGCAACTGCCTCAGGTGTAGTAGCTGCATTTATAGCTTCGATACCTGCATTTTTAGCATTTGTAAGTTCTGTCTGCTGAGCTGCACGGTAATCGGACTGATTCTTTGCATCATATACATCCTCAAGTCTGTCTGCTGCATTTGTCTTAGCATCTTCAAGAGTCTTTGTAGCACTGTTAGCCTGCTGATCATTTTCAACCTTAGCGAGTTTGTTCTTAGCAGTTGTAAGTGCCTCTGTTACTCCATCAACTTCTGATGCACTTTGAATCAAAGTTACACCAGCATCATATGCATCTTTAAGTGCATCCGCCTGATCACCTGTGTAGTTACCAGTTGCCATTAATGTATCATAGCTATCCTGTAGACGCTTCAGAGCTTCTTCCTTTGATTCTGATATATCTGATTCGCCTTCTCCCCAAACTGCATAAAGTACAATGTCTTTTTCAACATTCTTTATACCATAATCCTTACCTTTTTCTACTGGATATGGATAATCAGCTGTTGGTGAGTTTTCAGTTAATGACCATCCAAGGAATGTGTATCCCTTTCTGTATGGTACTCTCAATATTACTTCGTCAAATCCGACTTCAAATGTATCGCCCCAAGCTACTTCCTGAGTCTCTGGAAGATTTGTTACATTCTTCTGATCCTCTGATGAGAAGTAAACTTTATACTTACGTGTTGTCTTGTATACTGGATACATCGTTACATCAGCATTGTAGTTATTATAAAGCTTAGCTATAACAACTGCTGAATAATCACCATTAAGTACAAACTTATCAGGATCTGAATATGCATTCATTCTATCAATGCTTGCAGTCTCTGGATTCTGATTATCAACTGAAGTTGTCCAACCAACAACTTCCATATCTGCGTTGTAAGAAAGATTCTTTACTGTATTTGGCATCTTGAATGGCTGACCATATGTCTGAGTCATCTCATCAATCTTCGCACCATTTTCCTTAAATACAACCTGGAACTCTACTGGAGTCCACTTAGCTTTAAGAGTTATATCTTTAGTAAAGTCTGCTGTCTTAACTGCATTTCCTGAAGCATCATAGTACATTACTTTTTTACCATCAACGGTTGCATAGTAACCATCAAATGTAAATCCAGGTGCACTAGGAATTGTTATGTCATTAAGCGCCTTTGTATACTTAACAAAATACTTATGAGCATCATTATCAATTCCTGTAGTTTCAAGAGCTGTTGCACCTTCTGTACCTTCAGCCTTTGTAGAAACCTTATCATCAGCTGCTCTATTTTTTATCTGAACATAAGTCTTGCCCCATCCATTATTAAAGAACTCTACATCATCTTTCTTGAAGTTAGCTCCAACACCCTCAGCATCAAATGCATCATCAAGTGTTACAGTCAGTATCTTTTCCTTCTCTACTGCGTAAAGACTGATTTCCTTATCATCTGTTGTACCAGTTAATACATTCTTTATAGGTTCTTTATCATCAAGTGATAATGTTCCAAGAGGCTTGAATGACCATCCTGCGAACTCATAACCAGGTGTTGCAGTATACTTATTTGTTACACTTTCCTGGCCTTCTCCAACTTTAGGTGTAAATGACATACCAGCAACTGCTGTAAGAGTGCCATTTATCTGATCGTAAGCAAACTCCTGCTCACCAATCTTTGTAACCTTTGTTGCATCAGCCTTATCGACCTGATAGTAATTAATCTTATAACCATTTGCCTTCCAAACAGCGTAAAGATTTAATACATTCTCGTCACCTATCTTCTCACCAATATATCCATTCTGCTTTGCTGCATCAATAGTTTCCTCATTAATAGTGTACTTCTCAGGAGTAAATGTTGCTGTCTCACCACTATTATAAGTAAACATTGCAGTTGTAAGTTTCTTTGCTTCATCAGCACTCTTAGCAGGTGCCCAACCAACAAATGTATATCCTGTTCTTGTTGGTACTGTAGTTGTATCAAAAGTAACAGTGTTATTTGTTGTCTCTGAATCGCCATCCATATAATAAGCTTTCAGATCTATAGGTACGCTACCTGCTCCACCATTAAGATTGTAAACAATCTTAAATGTAGGAAGCTTCTTCCATACTGCATATAGTGTTACTGTAGTCTTTGATGCATCAACATCCTGCTCATATCCCTTACCAGCTTCGTATATTCCAGTAGATGGAAGTGTCGCTGTTGCATTATATGTTGTAGGTGATGTTGACCAGCCCTTGAACTCGTATCCATCTCTTACATAAACTGCATTAGCAGTTGTAACATTTATTGTATCAGCAATTCTTGCATACTTCTGATCTGCAGGTTCTGTAGCATCAGTAGCAAGAGTACCACCATTTGCTCTATATGTTACTGTAAGTGGTGTATCCATAGCCCATACAGCATATACATCAAAGTTCTTGCCAGCTTCATTTGTCATATTCTTAACTGACTGAAGATTCTTATAAACAACTGCTCCATCTGCTGTTTCAGCCCAACCCTTGAATACATATCCAGGATAGCTAAACTGTGGCTCAACAAATGCTTCATCTTCAGCATCATATGTAAATGTCTGCTTGTATGAAGATTCAGATCCTTCAGCCTTAACTATTCCTTTTGGTAAATTAGTATTAAGCTTTGGTGATGTAGCATCTGCATCTGCCTTATTAATTATGTCATTTCCTGCTACAGGAGCCTTATTACCGTTAAATGTCACGGTATAAGTAATAGGTGTCCATACTGCGTACAGAACGTGACTATAAACTGTATCACCTGTAGTAGGTACTGTATAAGTATATGCCTCGCCTGCTTTTATAATATCATTAGTTGTAGGATTAGCATCCTTTTCAGACCAACCACCAAATACATAACCTTCTCTTGTAGGCTCTAATGTAATAGTATTTATAGAGTACTTATTCTCTCCAGTAACCCTATCCATAGTAGCCGCATCAGGAATAGGACTGAATGATCCACCATTTGCACTATATGTTAATGTATGTGTTTCTGAATCTCCAAATACTGGATAAAGATTAGTTCCTGATGTTGAAGTAACTAAAATCTGCTCTCCCTGTGAATACTTAACATCTTCACCATTTGGAGTAGTTGTCCATCCAATAAGTCGCTTGCCACCAGGAATATTTGGTGTTACATCTATCTCCTCCTGAGTATTCTCATCTAATACCCTACCTATTCTAATGGATTCTCCATTTAGTGTTGTTCTAGTCTGTGATCCACCATTACCATTTGAATTCTTATAATATAAGAATGTATGCTGTTCAGCTTTCCAAATAGCATAATATGTAACATCATTATATAGCTTATCATTGTCAGTTGTTGATACCTGAGTTGTACCTGTCTTTTCTGCTGTCCAACCTCCAAATGTAAAGCCGTCTCTTGTAGGTTTTGTATTAGTTCCACTTACAGCTGCAACTGCAGTAGCTGCTGTTCCACCATAAGTTGTATCTTTAGTATCAACAATATTTCCATTCTGGAACTTACCACCATTTGCATCAAATGATATAGTAACCTTGTCGATATCCCAAACAGCATAAAGTGTTATAGCTGATGCTGCTGACTCATCTACTTCAGTTGTTTCAGGATCGTCCTTTGGAATATCCTTAACATTCTGACCATCTGTATAAGTTACTTTCTTAGCAAATGCATCTGCTTCACTAGTTGCCCATCCAAGGAATGTAGCACCATTAGGTCCTATCAACTTACCATTTCCACCCTCAGAAGTATCATCAAAAAGAGTTGAAAATGTTGTAAGTGCTTCTTCCTCACCGAAATCAAATTCCTGTGTAGGTTCAAATTCCTGTGTAGGTTCATCTGCATTCTTACCACCAGTTGTTCCATAAAGTTTATCATATGTAACTGTATATTTCTTTGCATCCCAACCAGCGTAATATGTCTTATTACCTCTAGCATTAGCTGGGATACTTGTTATAGGAGTCTTGCCTTCATGATTCTTAGCATCTTCTTCTGATGCAAACCATCCAGCAAAAGTATACTTTGAAGTAGCCGAAAGGGTAGGAAGAGTATTCTCAGAACCTGCTAAATAAGAAGTAATTGCACCTTCCGGTAAAGTTGCTCCATTAAGTAGCTTGTACTGAACATTATATTCCTTAGCAATTGCTCCACTAATATCTACATTAAACCCTGTACTTGTTATATCTTCGATTCGATATGTATATACTGTAGCACCCTGCTTATCCTCTGCATCAGTATCTTCATCAACTGTTGTAGTTGCAGGCTTATAAACAGTACCGTTAACTTTTACAACAACATTTTCTGCATCATACTTTCCATCTACTGCAACAGAGAGAATAATATTTGCCTCGTGAGGGATAGCAGCCAAGCTTCCAACGAACTTACCAGCATTATCACCTGTGCCTTCACCTGTGCCTTCACCTGTGCCTTCACCTGTGCCTTCACCTGTGCCTTCACCTGTGCCTTCCGATAAAGTAACGTCAATCTTAGCATTTTCTCCGTCGCCTTCAAGCTTTGTTATAGTTCCCTCATTGTTGTATGTTCCTGTATAAGAGATTGAATATACATCATTACCCTTATCAGCTATTACAGTCTGATCATATGTATTCTTTGTCCACATTGCTCTGAATACTATATTGCAATCTGGCATATTGTAACTAAGATTTGTGTTTGTAATGTTTTCACCATCTTTAACACAATATCTAACAGAATCAACCTGTTCATCAGATCTTATAGCCATCCAACCTGCAAATGTATATCCAGGTCTAACTATTAAATCTTTAGAGTGATCTGCATAATTTATTGGATTAACAATGTCAATCAGATTAGCGTTTGTTCCTGCTGCATACTTCTGTGCAGGAATAGCATTTGATCCACTTTCATTTGTTGTGAAAGCTCCACTTCCTGCATCATAAGAGATTGTTGGATTAATCTTCCACTGTGCATAGAATACAGTATCTTTATAGATTTTTACTGTAGTTCCAGGTTTGAAAATATTTGCCTCAACAGTTTCAGTAGCTGACTTAGCCCAACCAAGGAACTGGTATCCTTCTCTTACAGGAGTATATTTAGACTCAATCTTGTAATCTGCATACTTAACTTTGTTTGTTCCTTCGCCTTCTTCTTTATCAAAGATAACTTCGTCGTCAGCAGATATATAAGATGCAGGTGCATCTAAACTACCATTTCCGTTAAAGCTGATATCAGCACCATTTGTCTTTACCCATACTGCATAAAGTTCTACTATTTCTCCTGGTGTAGTTGTAAGTCCACCCTGATACTGCTTTCCAGCTTCATAATCAGCCTTCTTAGCATAAGGTTTAGTACTCCAACCAAGGAATGTATAATAATCTGTTACTTTCTTTTCGGATCCTTCACCTACTTCTTCACTGAGTAAAGGATCATAACCAAGATCATTAAGTGACTGAAGCATAAACTGTCCATACTTGAACTGCTGAGGATTAGTAACTCCATCCACACCTTCATTGATTCTTGAGTTTGCTACATCATCTATAGTAGCATTTTCATCACTTATATTTTTCCAATCGCGGTCATAGTAAGCTACCTGATAGTTAGCTGTACCCCATACTGCGTAAAGGGTGATATTTCTTGACTCATCCATATCTGTTGTTGCAGGATCATCTGTTCCTGTAGGACGAGTAGTAACTGATGTCTTTACAAACTCAAATTTAGTTGTATCATCAGCAGAAGCCTTATAGATCAGATCAGTTCCATTTGGAGTTGCTGCAAATCCTAGAAGAGCCTGTCCTGGCTTGCTCTGCTTTGCGATTGTAACTGTTTCTGGATATCCGTTTGAGATATCTACATTCTTAAGTGTTACATCATTTCCATCACCTGTGTTCTTATCAAACTTGAAGTTGTAAGTATTAGGTGTCCACTGAGCATAAAGTGTTATATCTTCCTGATATACCCATTTTCCACTCTCTACAATCTGTCCATAAAGTTTACTATTAATATTTTGTGATGCAATCTTTCCATCAGCACCTAATATAAGAGTTCCACCTGTAAGTTCATCTGCAAATCCTGCAAATGTGTAACCTATTCTTGTAGGAATCTTATCAGTACGTATCTCACTTACTGATCCCGCATCAATATTTGCAGGTTTGTTAGTATATGTATTACTTTCTGCAAAAAAATCGTTCTCTACAGCATCACTAAAGGTAATTACTGAAGTATCGAAATGAGCATAAAGATCAACATCTACATTTCCAGCTACCCATTTACCATTTTGGATGTATCTTTCTGTTTCTAAGTTTTCAACTGGATATCCTGAAGCGTCAAATAATTGAAAGCCACCTGTTTTCTGAGTATAATATCCAAGGAACGTTGATCCAGCCTTTACAGGAATCTCAACAGAAGGGACGTTGCTTCCCTCATCAATGTCTATAGTCTTATCTGGTTTTTGTGCATTTGCAGAATTATAGAACTTTAAAGAAGTTCTTGCTTTAAGCCAATCTGCTCGTAATGTTATATCTGTTGTGCCACCGATCCATTTACCATTTTCGTCAATATAACCGTTGTCATTATTCTTAACAATGTCACCTTTCTGATCAAATATCATCTTATCTAATGTAGACACATTATTTACAATCTTCGTTGTATAATATCCATCAAAAGTATATCCTTCCATCTGAGGAATATTTATAGAAGGAACTGCCTTGTCAGGTTTAACCACTAATGAAGCATCTCCTGAAGCCCCACCTTGTTTATCAAAGGTAATTGTAGCCTGTGTTTTGGTCCACTTAGCATAAAGATTAACCGTATTACCTTCTGTAGCACCTAAGTTATTTGTGATAAGTTGCTCATCTGAATAAGATGTTCCCTTTCCATCTTGTTGTGTATTCCAACCAGCAAAAGTATATCCTTCTCTTGTAAACTTATTTGCTACAAGGTTGGTGTTCTTATCGAAATGAATTGTCTGGGTATAAGAACTACCTGTGGCACCATTTGGATTAAATTGTACTGTGTAATTAATTGGGGTAAATGTCCAACGCTGTCTGTCCATCCCACCAACATCTTCTGTAACAACTAAATCACTAAGACCAATAGTATAATTAGCTAATACATAATCATCACCTGAGTTATGTCCACAATAAATGTAGTAACCATTTCCTCCTGATAAAGCAAACCTAAAACCAGAAGTATTAGTTACTGACGAAATATTACTCGTAGAATAGTTCCAGCTAACAGTTTTACCGCCCACTAAACTATCCTCATTATTCGCAATATCTAACATTCCGTTAGGATTCGCCACGCTTCTAATCCTATATGAATCATTAGTATTCTTATTAATAATCCAACGTTTGTAGTTGATATCGGTATCATTATCTGTACCAACCTTCAATAAGTATTGTGTCTCACCATCAGATACTACCGTGGTAGCTTCCATCACGCCCCCAGCTCCTGACGAAATCTTATAACGTCCATCTTCTAGCGTTATAAAATCCAAAGTAGAAGTTGCTGAAGCTTCGGAATCAATAGCAGCACCGGGGACCATGTTGAATCCCGAAACCACCATCACTGTTGTAAGCATATAACATATTGCTTTTTTCAACAGATTAGATGGTTTGACCGTTTTTGTATTGTCATTCCTCATACTTTCTCTCCTTTCCAATACATTTTTTGTCTCCATGTTTTGATAGTAAATAACTTTCTCTCATTGCCCCCCATAGGCCATTAAGTCATAATACTAAAAACATAAGTTAAGTATACGCCTGAAAGTTCTCCCTAGTTCTCCATATGACGTCTAAATTCGTTTACATAATTTATATTTTTTAATATTTTTCGTTCTTTTTTCATTTATTAATTCAACTCTATCAAAATCATACTAAAAATACGTTTTTTAACTTCTTTTAAACTTCTGATTTCCTAATATATTCCCTTCAATTTTTCGCCATTTATATTGTGCTTTTTTACCAATCTTCTTTAGTTACTTCTCACAAAAAATATGTTCACTTTAGTTGTACTATTTTAACCATTTGAACTATCATTTCAAATTTATTAATATACGCTTTACATCGCGCAAATCTTACAATATTTGAGAGAAAAAATAGACAAATAACAATGATTTATACGTTGATATATAACACGTACTTGTTATAATGAAAGCAGAAAAAAACACTATGACGTTCTTGTTGATGCATAAAGCGGAGGTATGTGATATGTGTATTACCGAATATAACGCAGCCGAAACAATGAAGGCCCTTGGGGAAGAATATTACGCCGAAGGTAAAGCTGACGGATTAGCAGAGGGAAAAGCCGAAGGGAAGGCCGAAGGCATAGAGAGAATCAAGCAAATGTTAGCTGATGGACTAATAAATGAAGAAACCGCCAAGTTAGTTATTGAAAATCTTAATCAATAAATTGTCTTGATATACACGGTAAAGGGGCTGTCGAACTAAAAAGTTCGACAGCCCCTTTTTTCTCATTTCTCAGTATAGTTTCGGATTAAACTTCTGCCTTCCACAGTCCGTGGAGATTGCAGTACTCATATGCTGCAAGAGCTTTATCTCCATCTACAAGTGCAAATGTTGCAACTGGCTCAGCACCAGGCTTAAGTTCCTTACGCTGTCTGCCCTGCTCTGTCTCAAGAACAATCCACTGGATATAGTGTGCATCCATCATAGGGTGCTCAACTGAGCCAACCTTTACGGTTACGATATTTCCATTGATCTCGATAACAGGAACATGCTTCTCACCTGCTGCATCAGTTGTGTTAGGCACAACCTCTACCATAGTCTCGCCGCAGCACTTAACGTCGCAAGCGTCCTTGTTGAGATAAGATATCATATTTCCACATTTGGTACATTTAAAAACCTTCATTTTGATAACCTCCTATAAGTTATTAACCACATTTAATACGGTAATCTCATTATAACAAAATGAGGTTATTTATCAAGCAAGATAAATAACCTCTACCACATATTTATAAGGCAAGTTTGAGTATAGCTTGGAACTTATCAGCATCCAGTGGAACATAGTGTCCAACAGTGCCATTTCTTGTGGCACGTTTTGCCATAACTTCAAATGATTTCTCATCGATATTCAGTTCTGAAAGACTAGTTGCAATTCCCAGTTCTTTGAAGAATTCACGGAGCTTATCTGATAGGATAAGTGCTCTCTCTTCTTCTGTATAGTCATAGGAATCTACTCCAAATACTCGATTTGCTAGTAGTGCCAGTCTCCAAGGCTTTTCCTTCGCCATATACTTTGTCCAAGCAACAAAGACTACAGCCATTCCCTCGCCATGAGTTATGCCATACTCAGCTGATAATTCATGCTCTATTCTGTGTGATCCCCAGTCTGCTGAACGTCCTGCATCCAGGAAGTTGTTGTGTGCTACACTGGCGAGCCACTGAACCTCTGCCTTGGCATTGATATAGTCCTCATTTTCGGCAAGTTCTGCAACTGAATGCTCATTAAGGAGGTTTATGATTCTTCGACCATTTAAGAGAAGTGCTCTTATGGCGCCTTCTATAAGATAGTCTGTTGTATCTGAGTTCTTCACATCTGAGAAGTATCTCTCAAGAAGATGTGCCAGAACATCTGCTATACCAACTGCTGTCTGGTACTTTGGAAGACCTGCTGTATACTTTGGATTCATTATGGCGAACTGTGGAATGATTCTATCATCCTCGAAGCCAAGCTTCCATTCACCACTTGATAGTATAGCTGCATTTGATGTCTCTGATCCACTTGAGGCTGTTGTGGAGATTACTCCGATAGGAAGCACCTTCTCAGGCACGATACCCTTTTCGAAGAAATCCCACACATCGCCTGTATAAGGGATACCTATGGCGACCGCCTTTGCGGTATCTATGGCGCTACCGCCTCCGACCGCCAAGATAAAATCAACATCTTCTTCTTTTCCCTGCTTTACAAGCTCCCTAGCGAGTTCAATCGTTGGGTTTGGTACAACATTTCCATTTTCCAGGAACTTGATTCCAAGTTCCTCTGTTGCCTCTTTCACTACCTGATATATTCCCAGATCCTTAATGAAGTCACCGCTATATACCAGGAGAAGAGACTTTGCGCCGCTTCTTTCCAGGAGGGCCTTTAACTTATATTCACTTCCGACTCCGAAAATGATCTTCGCCGGATTGTAATATTCAAAACTCTGCATTGTATGTATCCCCTTATACTAACAGCCTGTTTTATTACTGTATTTTTTCTATATTTTTTTATTTTCTTCTATATATATTATCTTAGTAGAGTGGTACTACTGCACCATCATATGTCTCATTGATGTAATCTGCGATAGCCTTGCTCTGAAGAACTGATACAAGTGCCTTAAGTGCCTCGTCATTTTCCTTCTCGGCTGATGTTGCAACGATATTGCCATATGTCTTTGCTGCAAGTCCATCATTTGCCTCTACTGCAAGTGCATCCTTAACACTAAGTCCACCCTCAATAGCGTAGTTACCGTTGATTACTGCTATGTCTACATCTGGAAGTGCCTGTACAAGCTGCTCTGGTGCAAGTTCCTTGAACTCAATGTTCTTAGGATTATCTACGATATCAGCAACTGTAGCTTCGATTCCTGCATCATCCTTAAGAGTAATGATTCCTTCCTGTGCAAGAAGTAGAAGTGCACGTGCTTCGTTAGTTACATTGTTAGGTACTGCTACTGTAGCTCCATCAGGAAGATCCTTAAGATCTGTTGTCTTTCCAGCATAGATACCAAATGGCTCATAGTGAACTGCACCGATTGATACAAGATCAGATCCGTTCTCTTCGTTGAACTGTTCCAGATATGGAACGTGCTGGAAGTAGTTTGCATCAAGGCTTCCCTCAATAACTCCAGTGTTAGGTGTGATTGAATCTTCAATCTGTACAATCTCAAGTGTGATGCCCTGCTCTGCAAGGATTGGCTTTGCCTGCTCAAGTATCTCTGAATGAGGAGTGATGTTTGCTCCAACCTTGATTGTTACAGGATCACCTGTATATACGAACTCGATAGGTGCGTCTGACTCTGATGCATCGCCTTCTGTGCTAGCAAGCTGGTCATTCTCTGCAACCTCTGTTACAGGCTCCTCTTCCTTCTCTTCAGAAGCCTCTGTTACCTCTGCTACTGCCTCAGCTGTTGTTGTCTCTTCCTCAGCTGAATCTGTTGAACCGCATCCTACTGCTGTAAGTGCAAGTGCAACTGTTAGTCCAAATGTTACTACTCTTTTTAATGTTTTGTTTACCATGATTTTTTCCTCCATGTATCCCTTTATTTATTAAAACCTATGGGGTAAATAGGTTTTTAACTATGTGCTTACTATAATACTTCTCTGTGTTAAAAACAAATCCTTAATTTCTATACTTACTTATAGGTTAGACCTATATCAATATAGGTTTGTTATAAGACTGGAACTTACGCCTTACGAGAACGCTTAGATAGAAGTACACCAGCCTCCTGAATCAGCATTACCATAATGACCAGTATAGAAACTGTTACCCAGAGAACCGTCTTCTCATATCTATAATATCCGTACTGAAGAGCTATCGCTCCAAGTCCACCACCGCCGATTACACCAGCCATTGCTGAGTAACCAAGAACTGTAGCTATATTTATAGCCGCTCCCAGAAGAAGTGATGGAAATGCTTCTGGAAGAATAAAATGGACTATTATAAAGAGTGGACTTGCACCCATAGAGTTAGCTGCTTCGATAATACCCGAAGGTACCTCATTTAGCGAGGACTCCACCATTCTTGCTACGATAGGTATAGCTCCGATAGTAAGTGGAACTATAGTTGCTGTAGTTCCTATAGATGAACCGACGATTAGTCTGGTAAATGGAATGAGCAGCACCAGTAGTATAAGGAACGGCAGTGATCTGAATACATTCACTATAAGTCCCACCACTGTATTAACTGGTCGATTCTCGAAGAGTCTGCCCTTTGAAGTTACATATAGTGCAACTCCGAGAGGAAGACCTATCAGATATGAAAAGATCGACGAGAGAACTGTCATCTCAAGCGTCTCAAATATTCCTTTTATGATTGCATCCCTTATATAATCAGTCATTTTGTCACCTCCTAGACAGCTATAACGCTGAGTCCATTCTTCTTAAAGTATTCTAAAACAATCTCCTGATGTTTCTTTCCCTCAGGCAGTTCCAGAACCATCTGGCCGTAAGCCGTTCCACCCACACTTCTTGTGTTGGCGCTCAGGATATTGACCTTCTCTCCTGTGTCCTCCACAAGTTCAGATATGAATGGTCGTCCAGCAGCCTGACCATCAAATGCGATTCTTATAACTCGGCTTTCCTCACTAGAAGGTTCAAACTGATTCACATCGCTAGTTGCTGACGCTATACCCTCGAACTCTTCATCTCTTGGAAGAACCAGACGCTTTGCAGCTTCAGACTTCGGATTTGTGAAGACTTCCTGCACTTCTCCTACTTCTACAAGATTTCCATCATCTATTATCGCTACTCTGTCGCAGATTTTTTCAACAACTGACATCTCATGAGTGATTATAATAACCGTGAGCTTGCGAGTTCTGTTAATCTCCTGCAAGAGATCAAGTATCTCCTCTGTTATCTTAGGATCAAGTGCCGAAGTTGCTTCGTCACAGAGAAGAACCTTTGGATCATTTGTAAGTGCTCTTGCTATAGCTACACGCTGTCTCTGTCCTCCAGATAGCTGAGCTGGAAATGATTTCTTCTTATCTTCAAGTCCAACGACCTTCAGCATTTCCAGAGCCTTCTTCTTACGTTCTGCTCTGCTGACTCCTGCGATTCGAAGAGGAATCATAACATTTTCCAGAACTGTCTTCTGCATCAGAAGATTGAAGCCCTGGAATATCATCGAGATAGACTGACGAACATTTCGAAGTTCTCTCGGCTTAAGCTTGCCTATATCTTCTCCGTAGAACTTTACTTCGCCCTTGCTTACATCCTCCAGGCGGTTGAGCGTTCTTACTAGAGTTGATTTACCTGCACCACTCATTCCGATGATTCCAAAGATTTCGCCTTCGTAGATATCCAGATTCACGTTCTTAAGAGCAGTAAACTCTTTTCCTTCATTTTTATAGACCTTTGTAACGTCCGTCAGTTCAAAGACCTTTGTTTTCTCTGCCATAGTTTTCTCCTTTTCAAGTCTATTGTCTAATCTTTACTTAAACTGATTTCGTGTATTCCTTATAGCTAAAAAATATATAGTCTAAACGAGCTAACGACAAATACCATAATTTTATATTTAGTTATAGGCTTACCCTATATCTACATAAATCTCAATAGCCCAGCAAATGAAAAAGCACGGGGAAGATTCGCCCGCGCTTTTCCTGGTCATTACTATTAAAGAAGGTAATTTGAACTTTGTATTATACACATAATTATTTATTATTTTAGGCTTTGATAAAGATTATTCGTAAACTCTTCTGGATCACCCTCCAGATAACCTATATTCTTAAGCTCCTTTGCGAAGTAGAGCACATCACCCTTTACATCATGTGTTCCTTCAGTTTCAGGAGTCTCATATTCGTAATCAACTATAAGCTGCTTAGCAAGGTCCTTATCCTCAACCTCTGAATAATTGCCCTTTACTATGAGATCAAGTGCCTCATCCGGATTCTCATTTATCCACTTCTGAGCCTTGAGCACTGCATTATATAGTGCCCTGATTTCATCTGGATTCTCATTCAGAACCTTTGTTGATGCGTAGTAGAAGCAGCAGTACTTTCCTGCGAATGGCTCATCCTTGCTAATGTCCACAAGAACCTTTGCCTTTCCAGAAGCAGCAGCTATATCTCCAAGAGGGTCCCATACTGCAGCAACGTCTATATCTCCGTTATAGAGTGCTTCAAGCTCCAGATTTCCATCTGAGTATGGTAGAAATGTAGCTTCACCGTCTTCCTGCTTTGCAGATACGCCATTCTCCTCAAGCCATACGCTTGCTACCTGGAATGTTGTACCACCTACTTCATCAACACCAATCTTAAGTCCCTTCAGGCTCTCTGGATCAGTGGTTACAGCTGGTAAGTCAGAGTCATTTCTTACTATAAGCTTGATACAGCCGTAGTGCATTCCTCCGATAACCTTCATGTCTATACCCTGCTCCGCTGAAGAGAAGAACTGGAAATCTCCATTTACAAATGGTACATTTCCGTTATTAAGCCCAATCTTTCTGGTTTCGAAGTCTGCCGCGGTAAGGTTCGCCTGGATACCTTCTTCAGCAAAGAAACCTTTCTCGTAGGCTATATATATAGGCGCTCCACAGAGTGATCCGTCGAGGGCCGGTATATCTATCTTTCCGAACTTATATTCTTCTGAACTTGTAGCACTGCTGGATGTGTCACCCGAATTATCTGAGCTGCTTGAACTTCCAGTATCTCCTGCACCGCCACAACCTGTAAGTGCAGATAGAAGCAATGTTCCTGCTAGAAGAATTGATACGAGTTTCTTTTTCATTTTACTTTGTCTCCTTTGTATCCCCTTTAATCTTGCGCTGATAATACACCCACTAAGAATAAGTGTCTAATCCCGAAATCTTATTATGATATATAGGTCTTCTCTATAACCTTATTCTTACGTCAGCCGCTTCAGCAAGCTCGCTGTCATGTGTTACCACAACAACCGCGACGCCCTTTTCTCTCGTATCAGAGAAGATTTTTCTAAGCTTATTACGGTTATCTGCGTCAAGATCATTTGTAGGTTCATCTGCCAGTATAACCTTCGGATTTGCATATAGAGTTCTGGCGATACAGAGGCGTCTTAGTTCTCCGCCTGAAAGTTCTGACGGATACTCATTTAGAAGATCCGAGATGCCAAGCTGTTCCAAGATCAAAGTGAGCCTACCGATATCACTCATTTCCTTGTTACTGGTTTTCTTCCTATCTTTTTTTCTTTCTTTCTTCCGGTCATTCTTGTCATCAAAGTTATCGACAAGACATATATTATCTCTAACATTTAGACTTGGAAGTACTTCCTGCATCTGAGGAACATAGACTATATCGTGACGTCTCAGTTTCGAGAGCGCACTGTCATCCATCTCACTTATCGTAAAGGACTTCTCTACATCAGGACTATAGGTCACTTCACCTTCACTAGGTTTCTGAAGTCCCGCCAGTATACTAAGCAGAGTCGACTTTCCGCTTCCAGATTCTCCCTCTATCGCATAGAGCTTTCCTTCCTCTATGGAAAGACTCAGCCCATCCAGGACGGTATTATCTCCCCTTCGATTTGAGTATACCTTTTTTATATTTTTAGCATTTAGTATTATACTTCCCATAAATGAATCTCTCTAACATCTACACATTATTTAACCGCGTCACTACATTCTTCCTGCATCATATATGCTTATCTTGCTGACGCTTCCGATAGAACCTATGGCACTTATCGGGCCCGACAGTACGCCGACTATCAGAACAATTAGTCCCAGGATTAATACACTGGTCACCTTTGGGAGTAGAAATGGAATCGACACCGCAAGGCTGATTGCATTTGCAAATGGAAATATCAAAATCGATGCAAGAATAATTCCGATTATAGTTCCAGTGAGGCTGGTTACTAACGCCTCTCTTAGGATCAGATTATTTACCTGTCCCTTGGTCGCACCTACAGTTCTCATCAACATAAACTCATGCACCCGCTCCTTAACGGATAAGCGAAATGTTACGCTAAGTATGATGATAGTAAGTAGAAGCAGCATAACTATTAGAACATAGAGCAGCGTAACAAAGCCTGAAAGACTTCCACGGATGCTGTTGGAGAGTGACTTCGTCTCTATAATCTGAAGTCCATCGATTTTAGTTCTAAGATCATGCTTCACTTCTTCTGGTGTTGTATCACTCTTTACCTTTATCATTATGGAAGATATCGAACTCTCTGGATCGATATCATCTGTAAAGTTGAAGCCCTTCTTCTTGGCTGCTTCGAAGAGCATAAGGCTGGTATTTATATTTGAAAAAACAGCCTGATCAAGACCTGTACCAGTCTCCTCAAGCCTCGCTGATACAGTAAAATATTCATCGAAGAATCTAAGCCTTCCGTCCTCCGGAACATCTATATCACTTCCTACTACTATCAGGCCGTCGCTTAGATATCCTCTTCCTACAGGGAGAGCCTCCTTCATCCACGGAAGCACAGTGAAGTCTGTCGCTTCATCTATTCCGATAAACTGAACTGGTATATCGCAGCAGCCCTGATTCGAGGATGTTAAGAAAAACTGATAGGTTATCTTCTCGATACCATCTATATCAGCAGCTTTAATCTCCTCCAAGACAGACTTATCAAAGTAGAAGTAACTTGGCTCACCTTTTATGAGGATTCCTTCCGCTCCGCTCTCATAGCCAAGCGGTACAACCATCAGGTCCGCACCCATTCTGTCAGACAGACTCTCCAGTCCACTGTTCAGACTGAAAATTATAATAAAGCCAGAAAACATCACAAGGGACAGAACTGCCACGATAAGCGCAAGCCCTATAAAGCGCCCCTTCTTTCTCGATATTTGCGAATATAAAAGATTCTTTGACATAGATTAGTCCTTACTATAATTTGATGCCTTTGACACAGCACCAATGATTCCAAGAATTACAACAAATGCACCTACTATAATAAGAGCTGGTCTTGTAACCATATGACAGTGCATATGAGCACCACCGCATACTCCAACGATAAATGTTGGAATACCTATAACAACTACGCCTGCAATAACATTTAATAGTCCAAGCAGTGTAGATACAACTTTCTTCTTACCTGCGATAATAAATATAATTCCAAGCACTGCCAGAACTATACCTGCGACAAGACTTGCATTTGGAACTCCTGCACATGGCATCTGCATCTCTCCCATGCTGTCTCCCATACTGTCACCCATGCTGCCACTATTCATTCCGCCGCCACATACGTGAAGGAATGTTCTGGTTCCTACTGCTATTACTGCACCAAGTATTATATTCAGTGCTCCTACGATTTTACTTTTCATATCCCTTATACCTCTTTGATTATTAATTTATATATATTAAAACTTAGATCGAGTATTCAGGCTCCATAGGTTCACTTGCAAGATGGAACTTCTCCAGCAGCTTATTACGAAGTCTGGTGTAGTCAGATGCATTTCTCTGACGAGGATGATAGAGATTCACGTCTATCACTTCACTTATCCTTCCAGGGCGTGGAGTCATGATAACTATTCTATCTGATAGATAGAGAGCTTCGTCTATATCATGAGTTACAAGTATCATAGTTGCA
>CACWGK010000042.1 GCA_902760415.1 uncultured Lachnospiraceae bacterium | reverse complement strand
TCAGACTGTAGACAAAGTCAGGGGCATCGCCCCTGATTTTTCTATGTCAAAAGGCTGAAACCCCTTATATTTACTGGCTTTAGCGGCCTTTTTATGGTATAATTATAGTATCATTTCAAGGAGGTTAGCCGCCTATGATGACACAGAATACTGATAAAAAAAGAGAGCAGATTCAAATGTTCTGTATGGATGACTTAGTACCACAAGACCATCTCTTGCGCCTTATAGATAGGGCTATAGACTGGTCTTTTATTTATGATTTGGTCGAGGAAAAGTATTGTTCTGATAATGGTCGTCCCAGTATAGATCCAGTCGTTCTCATCAAGATTCCATTTATTCAGTATCTATATGGTATCAAAAGCATGAGACAGACTATAAAAGATATAGAGGTAAATGTGGCTTATCGTTGGTTTCTTGGCCTTGAAATGTATGATCCGGTTCCGCATTTTTCTACATTTGGCAAGAACTATACCCGACGATTTAAAGATACAGATTTATTCGAACAGATCTTTTCAAAGATTCTTGAAGATTGTTACAAGTGGAAATTTGTAGATCCGACAGAGATATTTGTAGACTCTACTCATGTTAAAGCTAGAGCTAATAACAAGAAGATGCGAAAGCGCATAGCTCAGGAGGAGGCACTTTTCTATGAGGAATTGCTAAAGAAGGAAATAAATGAGGATCGAAATGCTCATGGAAAGAAAGATTTAAAAGAGAAAGATTCAGATGATGACGATTCTAATACTGGCGGAGGATCAGGAACCAAAGAAATAAAAACAAGCACAACAGATCCAGATAGTGGATGGTTTCATAAAGGGGAACATAAACAGGTATTTGCTTATTCTGTTGAAACTGCATGTGATAAAAATGGATGGGTTGTAGCTTATACAGTTAGTCCGGGAAATGAGCATGACAGTAGAACATTCAAAGGTTTATTTGATAAAATCGAAGACATAGGAACAAAGACAATAATCGCAGATGCAGGATATAAAACACCAGCCATAGCAAAACTTCTAATAGATAAAGAAATAAAACCGTTGTTTCCTTATAAAAGCCCTATGACAAAAGAGGGCTTCTTTAAAAAATATGAGTACGTATATGATGAGTACTATGACTGTTATATATGTCCTAATAACCAGATACTAAGATATAGCACAACAAATAGAGATGGTTATAAAGAATACAAAAGCTGTAAACATATCTGTGAAAAATGCCCTTATCTTAGTCAGTGTACCGAAAGCAAAGAGCATATCAAGGTGGTGACAAGACATATCTGGGAAGAATATATGGAAGAATGCGAAGATATAAGGCACACCCTTGGGATGAAAGAATTATATAAGCAACGAAAAGAAACGATAGAAAGACTTTTTGGAACAGCCAAGGAACACCATGGTTTTAGATATACACAAATGTATGGTAAAGCTCGAATGGAAATGAAAGTCGGGCTTACTTACGCTTGTCTAAATTTAAAGAAACTTGCAAAAATGCTTCAAAGAAAGGGGATAATAGGCACTCCATTTAACTCTTTTTCGTTCGGATTTGCTGCGACATAGTCCAAAATAGAAAAATCGGTTGCGAAAACTTCGTTTCGCAACCGGCTTTGTCTACAGTCTGAAAAGCCTTGCGTAGCAAGGCTTTTTTCTTCTTCGATTACGTTTTAGTCATCTGCTAACTCTTATTTATAGAACGTATAGAACTCGTTGCTATGTTCATTTACTTTTATCTGGAACAGATATCTCTGCTCTCTTACTTCTGTATCAGCTATCGGATCATAGAAACGGATGAAGTCATCATTGTAGCTGACTACAAGTACGAACCTGTCTTCGTACCTTGCAGCAAATGGGAATCCATCGCTTAGATATCCTATCGCTGTGTCCAACTTAACTCCGGACAGATTGACTCCTCTGGCATCCTTGCCATACTCCAAGAAACTTCCTTCCCAAGAATTAAGAGTTCTGACCTCGTCATAATCAGCATCTATTCCTGCTGCAAGAAGACACATGTAGTTACATGCTGCCAGTGTATCTTCCGGCTGATCTACTGCCTTATAGTCAAATGTACCTGCAACAGTAAGATATGGTCTCATCTGTTTCTCTCTATAGAGGGTTGCTCCATATGAATCAACTACATATCCACCGTCTTCATAAACCTGCTGAACTGCCTTTCCGACACTCGTAGAAACTCCCGTGATTCCCGATGGAGAATATATGTAGATGCCATCTGCATCTGATGCTATATCTTTTCCATCAATCACTGTATTAGAGGAACCTCCGATTATCTTCGTAAAGAACTCTTCATTGCTGAGGCTGACAAATACATTATCCGGCAGCTTCAGGCAAACTTCCTCGTTAGCAGCTTCATTTTCGACTATCTTTACTTTTATTCCGCTCTGATCTTCCTCAGGCTTGTAAGACAGATAATCATCTTCTGCCGCTGTCACTTCTCCTGTATCAGCATTCTTAGTTACTCGTCCAAGATAAATGACGCTATCATCGAAGCGTATATCAGAAACAAGAAGACCTTCCTTCTCATAAGTTTTGACTACGACTCCATTTGAATGAACTATATATAGCTTATCGAAGAGGAAGTAAGGAGTTCCATCTACGTCCTTTGAAGCATTATCTGGAGTTGCGACGCCATACATTATATCATCGCCTACAAAGCCCAGAAGTGCCATAACGTGATCGGATTCTTTCTTCTCTATGCTTTTACCTGTTTTTAAATCCATTATAGTCACAGCAGTAACATTTGTTGTATCGCCGCAATCAGGATAGGCTACAACTGTTCCATCTTCAGATACCATGATCTGACTAGTTGGGATACCTGATACAATTTCTTCCTTCTGTCCCGAGAATATATCAGCATCGATAAGTTTATTTCCAAGAAGCATATAGAAATGTCTGTCGCTTCTTCTGTAATAACAGAATCTTCCGACTGACAGTCTAAGTGCATCTAGACTAAGGCTTGAGCTTATGAAGGATATCTCTCTAAGGCTTGCATTTTCGATATCATATTCGTAAAGTGCAACACCATTTTGTCCTTCTCTTGGTCCCTCATTTATTCTTCCATATACTGCAAAGTCCAGAAGATTATCCTCTAACATGAGCAGCTTTATCTCGTAGCCTTCCTGAGGATTACGTTCCTTCTCGGCCTCTTCGGTAGATGAACCATATGCATTTGAATATGTTCTAGTATCATTGTTGTAAATCCACACACTGTTATCAGCTACAAATGATACAACCTTTGAATTCTCGCTGGCAACGAACTGTGGAGTTCTGTTGGCAGTGATTCCAAGGCTTATACTATTAGTTACAGAATCAAATCCTGCCTCATTAAAGTCCTGATTAACATATCGTCTGTAGTCATAGACTTCTATAGCTGCTTCTCCGTTGTTATACTCGAGAGTCATATACTCAGATACAGCGTAAGTCTTTATGATATCTCCATCCTCAGATATAGCTTTATAGCGAAGCTCTATTACACTACCGTCAGTTGAGATTTCTCTTACCTTTGGAATAGGTTCACTGATTCTCTCAATCTTCATTCCATTATATGTAACATCCTCATATGAAGAGTTGAGTGTTACAAATCCAGGATTACCATCAGATGTGATATCTGCTACAGAAGAAGCACTATACATGGAACTCATAGCATCGGCACTTCCGAAGACCGATGCAATATCTGCCACACGTACACCCTGCATAGCATCTGTACTAGTGGCGATCATGTACTCATCTTCCTCTTCCTGAGTTGTATTTTTGATATTTGCTACTGCACCGGATACGTTAAATGTAGTTACCGCATCAGTGGTACTAGCTGTCTGGTTAGCAGCAGCATTTCCTGCATACGCTGCATCACTGAAGCTTATAGCGTATGCTATAAAATCAGAAAGCTTCTCAGATGAGAGTCGAACCACTCTGGAGTAATACTTTACATCCTGGTTATCCTTCTTAACATCTATAACAAAGCTGTACTCTATACCCTCAGTCATATCCATTCTGAGTTCAACAGAGTAGCGGTTCATATCTCCGCTCTTCTCTACGAACCTGAAATCGCCGTCCTCCACAAGGTTGCTTCCATCAAAAGAACGGAGCTCATAACGAATATCAGCACCTGTATCTATATCATTTGGAAGTATAATATCTACTGTCTTGGAGGAATCTACAGGGAAGATAGAATCTCTGTATAGACTTGTATTCAGGGATGTAGTATACCCCTGCATACTGTTAATCTTCATTCCATTATAGAGAATATACGCCTTACCCATAGTTGGGTTGTAGCCCTCTACAGGTCTGGTTCCATGATTCTTGTTCTGTATGTAGTTAAAGGATAGAGCCGCCCCTATAAATAGAATTATAAATAGGAGCGACCCAAATATCGTACGTTTAATCATTTAATTAATTATCCTTCATGAGTTCAGGATGTTGCTACGTATAAGATTAGTCTCCGAAAGATATACCAAGTGTCTTTGCTTCCTGAATAAGCTGATTATCAGGTTCAACATACTTAAGTTTACCAGCTGACTCTTCCATAGGAATAGCTGTTACTTCGTTGTTCTTGAATACAACAAGCTTACCGAAATCCTTTTCCTTGAAGAGCTCTGCTGCCTTAGCACCAAAGCGGCTTGAAAGAACTCTGTCGTATGCATCTGGATTTCCACCTCTCTGAGTATGTCCAGGAACTGCCACTCTTACCTCTGCTGCAGGGTACTTCTGCTGAATGTCATGAGCAACTTCATATGCTATAGAAGGATACTGCTTCTCAGCAAGTTTTGCTTTTCTTTCCTTCTTAGGAAGCTTCGCAATCTCCTTAGATATAGCGCCCTCTGCAACTACTATGATAGCAAACTTCTTGCCCATCTTCTTTCTCTTCTCGATTGTCTTATAAACCTTCTTCATATCATAAGGTATTTCAGGCAACAAAATGACATCAGCACCGCCGGCAACACCAGCATAAAGTGTGATCCATCCAACCTTATGACCCATAGTCTCTATAACAAATACTCTGTTATGTGACTCAGCAGTTGTATAGATACAGTCAATCGCATTTGTCGCAACATCGATAGCACTCTGGAAACCAAATGTTACATCAGTTCCCCAAATGTCGTTATCAATAGTTTTAGGAAGACCGATAACATTTAGACCTTCCTGATATAATCTATTGGCTGTCTTCTGAGATCCATTTCCTCCCAGAACAAACAGTCCATCAAGTTCAAGCTTCTTATAGGTCTTGATCATAGCTGGAACCTTCTCTACTCCATCATCAGTTGGAGTATCAAGATACTTAAATGGAACTCTGGATGTACCAAGAACTGTACCGCCCTTTGCAAGTAAACCAGAAAACTCCATAGGCTCCATTATTCTATAATTTCCATAGATAAGACCTTTATAGCCCTCAAGGAAACCATAGATTTCTACATCTCCGAAGAGATTCTCGAGACCTTTTACAACGCCTCTCATTGTCGGGTTGAGTGCCTGACAATCACCACCACTTGTAAGAATACCTATCTTCTTCATTTGTAAACCCCTCCTCTTTATTTCAAATGAGCCTTCGCCCATTACATCTCTATGCGGCCCTCCAAAGCTCGCGTAAGTGTAACTTCATCTGTTACTTCCAGGTCGCCGCCAACTGGAACACCGCTGGCAATTCGTGATACCTTAACTCCCGCAGGTTTAACAAGCTTCGATATATACATTGCTGTCGCTTCTCCCTCCACACTGGAGTTCGTCGCTATAATAAGCTCGTCTACATCACCTCTAAGCCTGACCATAAGTTCCTTCAGTTTTATCTCCTGAGGACCTATGCCCTGACTTGGATTGATCACGCCATGAAGTACATGATACACACCCTCGTACTTGCCTGTTCTCTCATAGGCCGCCATATCTCTGGATGACTCAACAACCATAATAGTCTTATGGTCGCGTCCTGCAGCAGAGCATACGGGACATTTTTCCTTATCGGTTATAGTAAAGCACTCCTTGCAATACTTTATATTCTTCTTGGCATTTACTATGGCATCAGAGAGGGCCATAGCTCTCTCCTCTGGCATACCAATAATATAAAATGCAATTCTCTGAGCACTTCTTGAACCGATACCAGGCAAATGACTTAATTCTTCTATAAGTCGGTTGACCTCACCGCCATATATATCCATTAGAAGAGACCTCCAAGGCCTCCGCCCATTCCCATTCCTCCGGTAATCTTACCGAGCTGCTCCTTCTCATCGTCAGCCTGCAGTCTGATAGCTTCATTTACAGCTGCCATGATTACGTCCTGAAGCATCTCTACATCATCTGGATCTACTGCTTCTGGATCGATAGTAAGCTCAGTGATTTCCTTCTGACCATTAATCTTAACCTTTACAACTCCGCCACCTGCTGAAGCCTCGTATTCCTTTGCCTCAAGCTCTGCCTGAGTCTCCTCCATCTGCTTCTGCATTCTCTGAGCCTGCTTCATCAGGTTGTTCATATTTCCTGGCATCATGCCTCCAGGATATCCGCCTCTTTTAGCCATTTCTGTCGTCCTCACTTTCTATAACATCTACAAGTAATCCCTTTTTCAAGAATAAATTAAGAGAATCCTTTTTTCTTTTATCTTCAGTGGATGCCGTGTCGTCATCCTTAGAAGTCACACTAATTGTTTTTCCAACTATCTTGGATATATCTTTGCCAAGCTGTTCTAGCATTTCAGGATCCTTAGCATAGTACTTAAGGTGTCCCTTCTCTGCCGGAGTCTTTCTGATCTTAATGATCAGCTCAGCCTTTCCTTCCTGACCATATTCATTGGATGGAACAACCTGATAGAAGTTCAGCATGTCCTGCTTTATCGGACTAAGCTGTGATACTATCTCATCCCATCTATCAAGGAACAGCTCATCCAGTTCCTTTGCTGTAGCAGGAGGATATTTCTCCTTTATCTTATCTCTATACTGCTGGCGTCTACCCTCTATATCTTCTACCTGCACACGCTTCATGCTGGCAGTCTCCATAGCGATAGCCTTAATCTGCTCGTACTTTTCTGAAACCTTCTTATCAAGTTCGCTTCTAAGTCTTGCATCCACCAGCGCATCGATCTCTGCACTACTTACACTGCTCATGACACCAGCCTGTGTTGGAGACGCAGCTCCTGGAACAGCACCACCTGCAAATGCTTTCTCCAGCTTATCAAGTCTGCTTACTAAGGACTCATAGTCGCCTCTTGCCTCCGGATACATCAGCTTAATAAGTGTAGTCTCAAGAGTTACTCTCTTGACACTTGACTTTCTGATATCTGCAGACAGAGCCTGAAGAGTTGTCAGATACGACGTCAGTGTCTCAACTGGATAGTCCTTACCAAGAGCGATAAGTCTATCAGCATTTTCGCTAGTGAGATCCAGCTCATCTCTAAGTGTTGGAGATAACTTAAGGAAGAGCAGGTTTCTGAAGAACCAGGCCAGATCATCTGTAAACTTAGTCAGATCCTTTCCAGTCCAAATGCTCTCATTTATGATATCCAGAACTTCTTCCGCGTTCTGATTCATCATCGCTTCAAAAAGTCTGATATATATATCAACCGATACCGCTCCAACAGTACCAAGTACCATATCACGGCTAAGTTCCTTGCCCATATTTGCCGAAAGGCACTCATCCAATATAGACAGCGCATCACGCATGGAACCATCAGCAAGTCTTGCTATATAAAGCAGTGCATCTCTCTGGGCGCTCTCGCCTTCTCTGGATACGATATCTGCCATTCTGTCCGCGATAGTCTCGATAGGAATTCTATGAAAATCGTATACCTGACATCTGGACTTAATAGTTATCGGCAGCTTCTCATCATCGGTGGTTGCCAGAATAAAGATTACATATTCCGGTGGTTCCTCCATAGTCTTAAGAAGTGCGTTAAATGCTCCATTTGAAAGCTGATGAGCCTCGTCGATAATGTATACAAGATACTTACCATTTGCCGGAGCATACTGAACAGTTTCGTTAATCTGTCTCATATAATCAACGCCACTATGAGTTGCAGCATCGATCTCTATAACATTTAAAGAACTACCATCTGCTATAGCTTTGCAGCTGTCGCATTCTCCACAAGGTCCCGCCTCTGTGGGATGCTCACAATTCACTACTTTTGCCATAAGCTTCGCAATGGTAGTTTTACCTGTACCTCTCGTACCACGCAGCAAATAAGCATGTCCTACCCTGCCACTTGCCAGCTGATTCTTTAAAGTTGTAACAACATGTTCCTGACCCTTTACTTCATCAAAGCTATCAGGTCGGAACTTTCTATATAAAGCTAGATATGACATATTGTTTTATCCTAAAGTTTCCCTTATTTCGCTCAAATCGCGCATAGAATCATTATACAAGATACACATACATTTCACAAGCTAAACTAGCGTTTTTACTAGCGTTTCTATATGCACAGTGTTATAATAGCTTTCGGTTAAAAGCATTACCTTTTGTAGTGTAAAGAATGTCTATATTATTATGAAAGTGAGATAATACGATGGCAAATCTTACATCCGAACAGGAGGAACTCCTGAAGGAGATAAAGTCCACATTTGGTGGGGAATCAGAACAAGAAGAGAAAAAAGAACAGGTTGAAAATGAAGAAAACCCAGCTGAAGAAAGCTTAACTGAGGAAAATGCATTTAAAGAGAGCACTGCCGAAGCTAAAGAAGCAGAGGAAGACGTACCTCTCGATCCTATGTCAGATAAAACTACTGATGTGCTGAAGGAAGCTTCCAACTCCAAGAAGGATACACTAGAGGAAGATTTTGACACTGCAGTTAAGATAAGCAATAACAAGGCTATGCCAAAGTATGGACCAGGTTTTAAATATGTTCCTATCATTTCCGGCATAACACTTGTAGCTGTGATTCTCGGACATATAGGACCACTTGCAGGAGGCGTTCCTGCCAATAAGTATCTCAGATATATCTATGTTGGAATAGGAGTTCTAATCCTTGCCTGGGGCGTAAGTCTGATACTAAATGCAATTAACGAATGTGCTATTCTTCTGAACGCACAGATGGGTAAGCTTGTCACAACAGGCATCTACAGTAAGACTCGTAATCCTATGTACACCGGAGTAACATTTGTCTGCACTGCAGCACTCTTCTTCTCCGGAAATGTATATACATACTTTCTTCCAGTTCTTTACTGGCTGTTCATGTCATATCTTATGGCTAACACAGAAGAAGAACTTCTCGAGAAGAACTTCGGCCAGAATTATCTGGATTACAAAAATGAGACGTATCGCTTTATGCCATTTAAGAAAAGATCATAACTGACTAAAATAATCAAGGATTAACTGATTCATATTTATACCAAAAGAGGCTCGCCAATCAGGCGAGCCTCTTAATGCTTCACTAGTAATTAGTATGGGCTGTACATCAGATCTTCGATGTCACGGTTACCATATTCATACATCTTCTGAAGAATATAATTCTTTACATCCTCTGGTGCCTCGATAACTATGATCTCAATAAAGTTATTAACATAGCCGCACCACTTCTCATAAGCTTCCTGCTTATCTGAAGCAGTTGGTTCCTTTGTTGCTTTCTCCTTATCGAATCCGAGGTTATCATCTGAACGAAGGATTTCCTTCATACCCAGTGATTTAAATGTTATACCGTAAGCTATTCTCTGAAGCTCCTCAGTTCTAACAAAACCACAGTCATACATTTCTGTTATAAGATCAAGGATGATCTCATCTGCATTGTTGAAGTAATGACTCTTGAAGTAAAGATCTTCCTTACGTGTAAGACCTTCAACATCCTGCTGATTATACCAGTAATATCTAGCACCAGGAGCACTTGATACCTGCTCGATAGGTGTTGCAGGACGGATTTCCTTCTCTTTCTTTTTCTTCTTTTTCTTCTTATCTGGTGTAGCAAGTACATCTGTTGGGCCATCAGCTAAAGCTGTATCTATAACTGGTGCCTCAGGAACTGGCTGTGCTACAAGCGTCTGTTCTACAGGTGCCTGCTCTGCAACCCCACCCATCATAAGGTTAGGATCTGGACCTGCAACTGGCTGCTGACTAGGAGCAACCCCTGCCATAACTGACTCTGGTGTAGGATTTGGAATAACTGGTTCCTTCTTCTCCTCATTGTCAGGTCTATCTACAAATGCACTATCAAAGGATGCATTATAATCAGGAGATTCTGCTCTCATCTTAGCCATCTCATTTAAGCTGTCTTCCTGCTCCTGAACGGCATCTCTTTCATTCTTAAGTGCCTCTCTTATCTTATCTGTATCAAGCTCTGCTGTGTTGCCATCTACAGAAGAATCAACTTCTTTTCCTACGAGATTCTCTGGAACTGTCTCTTCCTCATCATCGTTTGAATCATCTTCTTCAGCTGGTGCAGTCGCTGCTGCATCACTTGCCTTAATATCTGCAAATCTAGATGATAATCTATTCTTCTTTGGAGCACTTGGCTTTTCTTCTGAAGCCTGTTCCTGAACAGCATTTGCTATCTCTTCTACCTTAGCTGCTGCACTGGCTCTTGCTGCTTCGTCCTCTGCCTCTGCAGCACTTTCCATCTCACGGGCAATCTTCTCAGCCTCAACCTTTGCCTTGGTCTCCTCCACAGATTCGACAGCTTCTCGGACGCGTCGTGACATTTCATCATCGCCATCATCACTGTCGTCATCGTCATATTCATCATCGTCATCGTCTTCAGGAAGCGTTCTTACAGGTTTCTTCTCTTCCTCATACTTACCGCTTGAAGCAAGAACCTTGATTGTAACTATTATAAGAACTAACAGAAATATCAGAAGAACTGCCGCAAATCCAAGGATAAACAGTGTCGAAGTATCCATAGTTTTTAAGCTATCTATTAATTCACTCATGGAGTTAACCCCCCTTTTATATCAAATCATCAGCTATTCATAATGTTCCTTATGCGTTGGATTTACAAGCCTCCGCACGAAAAAACACCGCATAATAGTATAACATAGAGCCCCTCAAAAAACAATCACGGCTTATGATAACTTAGCGATAGCTGCATCGATTCTAGCAAGCGACTCTTCCTTACCAAGAATTGACATCAGTTCTGTAGCTCCACCTGGTGTAGCTGCCTTTCCTGACATAGCTGTACGAAGTGGCCACATGATAAATCCTGTCTTATACTCCTTCTCTGCACCAAAGGCCTTGAGAAGTTCAAACAGACTGTCATTATCAAATGCTTCTGCCTCAGCGAGTACTGGGCGAACTTCCTTAAGAAGCTGCAGACTGTTTTCTGCATTTGTCTTCATTTTCTTGTGAGTATACATTTCGATATCGTAATCAGGAACTGCCTCGAAGAAGTCAACCTGATCCTTAATGTCTGTAAAGACCTCGATACGTGACTGAACCATTGCTGCAATACGCTTCAGATCAAGAGGCTTTGTGATGACTTCCTTCAGGATTGGCTCAGCCTTCTCATAGAATGCCTCTGGATCCATCTTCTTGATATATTCGCCGTTCATCCACTTCAGCTTTGTCATATCAAGCACAGCTGGGGACTTAGAAATCTTATGATAATCAAACTCCTTAACAAGCTCCTCAAGCGAGAAGATCTCGTTGTTGCCCTCTGGGCTCCATCCAAGAAGTGATACGAAATTAACGATAGTCTCTGTCAGGAATCCCTGCTCAAGAAGGTCCTCAAATGATGAGTGACCGCTACGCTTTGAAAGCTTAGCATGGTTCTCATCTGTAATAAGTGGGCAATGGATATATACTGGAACTTCCCAGCCAAATGCCTCGTACAGTCTGTTGTACTTTGGAGCTGATGAAAGATACTCGTTACCACGTACAACATGAGTGATACCCATAAGGTGGTCATCAACAACATTTGCGAAGTTATATGTTGGGAAACCATCTGACTTAATGAGAATCATATCGTCAAGCTCTGCATTTGGAACAGTGATTGTTCCGTAAAGCTCATCCTCGAACTTTGTTTCACCTTCTGTAGGGTTATTCTGTCTGATTACAAATGGAACTCCAGCGTCAAGCTTTGCCTGAACCTCCTCCTTGCTGAGATGGAGACAATGCTTATCATAGTGGAATACAGTCTTCTTCTCGCCGTCTACTTCTATCTCTGTATGAAGATTTGCAAGACGTTCCTCATCGCAGAAGCAGTAATAAGCTTCACCCTTATCAACAAGTTTCTTAGCGTACTCCATGTATATGCCCTGAGCCATTCTCTGAGACTGGATATATGGACCAACGCCACCATCCTTGTCAGGTCCTTCATCCCACAGAAGACCTGTCTCAGTCAGAGTTCTATATATGATATCCACAGCGCCTTCCACCTCACGGTTCTGGTCTGTGTCTTCAATTCTCAGTATAAAATCTCCGCCCTCATGCTTTGTGATAAGGTAAGCATAAAGCGCAGTTCTTAAGTTACCAACATGCATTCTTCCTGTTGGGCTTGGTGCAAATCTTGTTCTAATCTTACTCATAACTTATTCCTCTCTTTTCTTAGATAATGAGTCACTTTGCACGTCCGACGTAACTAGTGACTCATTTTTGAGTCACCTGTTACGTCGGACGTAGTTGGTGACTCATTTAGGAGTTCATCCATTTCTTCTCGAGTAAACTCTCCAAGTTCGGGATCATCGATCTCGTCATCATCCCATACTTCAGTAGCATCCTTATGATACCTACTGAGTTCGTACTCTTTTTCCCTGTCTCTGCAGGACTGTAAGTACTCATTTATCTGTGCTCCGATGAATACAAAGTATATAACAAAGTACATCCAGAACATCAGCATTATGACTGTCGTAAGAGATCCATACATGTAACTCTTCGACGCATAGATATCGATATATAGCGAAAAAATCTTCGTAACTGATACCCACGCAAAGGCAGCAAAGATAGCGCCTGGCACCTGATTCCTGAAACGAAGTTTCTTCGTTGGAACTATAGTATACATCAGTTCGAACATTACAAAGAGGAGGACAAATGTAGCAGCTCCCCTTAGACTGATTACAAGCCAAGCCTCACTTGCATACTGAGGAAACTGACTCAGTACGAACTTGGCAATCTGTGTGCCGAACATGTTCAGAACAGACAGCACGAGCAGCAGTATAACCAGCGCGATAGTATAAACTGAACTGATGCTTCGAATGATAAAGTAATTTCTCTGCTCCCTGGAGCGATAGACCTCATTTAGCCCATTTCGAACCGCCATCAATCCCTTCGCCGCAGACCAGACTGCTATCACGAAGGAGATAATCGTTAGTGAACCACTGGAATGCTGATACATTTCCATAACCGTATCGCCTACATAGGACTCGAATCGATTAGGCAGTACGTAATAAATGATATCTAACACCTGATCCTCCGAGAGAAGGAGAACCCTAGGAAGCGATATTATTATATTAATAATCGGGAAAAAAGACAGAAAAATAAAGAATGCGGACTGGGCTGCAAATGCTCCCATATGCTCATCCTTCGTATTATTTGCAAATCTTGTAATGTCCCTGATTCTTTCTTTCATACGTAGCGATTCCTTACGCTGTAACACATAAGAAAAGGCTTAACGTTGTGTCGCTAAGCCTAAATTATCATTACGGTCATTAAACATCCAAGATGCCGGCTCCTACTTTTTGACTCCTAGCCGAAGCCAGGTGGGTACTTGCAATGTGACTTCTGAAGTCCACTCAAGGAGGCATGTCATCCACCACACGATATTAAGTTCCCTATAAAAAAGTGTAGGTTCAAAAACTGTAGGAGTTATCGTGCATCCCAGATATTTAATATAGATCTAAATCATAAGTCTTATGATGCTTATATTATATTATCTTGGCTTACATAATGCAACTCATATTTTACTGAAGGACTCATAGATTTAAGCCGTTATTTTTATATAAATTGCCAATTATTCTTCAGTATCACCCTCAGCAGGTTTCTCTGGTAATGGAATAGCTCCCTGACTACTGTAGCCTGTCTCTGCACTGATCTTTGAACTGATATCCTGAACCTGTGCAGTTGGAGAATAATTCTCAGTTCCAAAAAGGAACTGCTGCATAGTTTTAACATTTTCAGTTAGGTCAACCGGCGCTATGCATGAACCCTTTGAACCTGAGGAGTAGAACTCCCAATTAAGAGGAAATCCTGTACTATCAGCAAGGTTATATGACATTACGCCCTTTGCAAGATCATACACCTGATCCTCAGTGATAGATGTACCGATATATGGAAATACCTCATCGATGATCGAATTAAGCGTGGACAGATCTGAATGCTTAGCCTTATCAATCATCGCCTGAATTACCTCACGCTGACGTTCAGTTCTTGTAATATCACCCTGATCTGTACTACGGATACGGGAGTAAGCTGTTGCCTGAGCTCCGTTCAGTGTTACATATCCTGTCTCATATACGCCATCGGAATTGATTCCATTTACCTGAATCTGTTCTGCAAGAACTCCGTTAAGTGTATCGAGCTCATTTTCCTCAACATGAACTGTTACGCCACCAAGTGCATCTATGGCACGGGTAAGACCTTCCCAGTTAACAACCACATATTCAGAGATATTAAGGTCGAGATTCTGGTTAAGAGTCTGAAGAGCAAGCTCTGGACCGCCATAGGCATAAGCCGCATTTACCTTTGTGGTAACTGTGCTTCCATCAGTCTTAGTTATCTGAAAGAGTGTATCACGGTAGACAGAGAGAAGCTTAATCTCCTTTGTATCATTATTGATACTAGCGATTATTATAGCATCGCTTCGACTGCCCTTTTCCAGGTTATTATCACGGGCATCAATTCCAAAAAGAGCTATATTAGTATAGCCTTGAAGTTCTTCGTTAACGCCCTCATTTATTTCAAGTTCGTCTACAGTCAGATCATTTACGTGATCAAACTTTGTATACTTCTGATGAAGATAAACTCTGATTATTCCGTAACCAAGAAGTATGATGATAATCAGTTCAAGTAACAGAGCAATACCCCACTTAGCATTAGTACTCCAGGGTCTTCTTCTCTTCTTCCTAGTGCGTCTTTCCTCAATCTTATCGGCAAGATCGTCATCATTTTCATCAAAATCTTTGCTCATACTTTTCCTTTCATAATCCAAGCTTTGAGACATACATTTTTATTCTGAGCGTATCTCGCACCATAGCAAAGACACTTCTCAGCTTAATCTTTGACTTATTATCCTTGTTTCTTGAGAAATTAACCACAACAGGCATTTCTACTATCGAAAAGTCCTTATGCATCTTGTCCGCAATAGCGAGCATTTCTATATCAAATGAATAGCCCTTGCATCTACAGTACTTTGCTATCTCCTGAGCAATGTCGGTCCTAAAAAGCTTAATACCCGTCTGAGTATCTCTAAGCCTTAGACCAAAAACGATTTTCAGGAAAATGTAATAGCCCATGCTCATTATCTTTCTAAGCGGCGGATATTCAACCTGAGAATCCGGATGCATCTTAGAACCTATAACAATACCTACTGGCTTATCAGATTCACCAGAACCATCCTCGCCTTCAATCTTCTTCATAAAACTATCCAGAAGATATGGCGGAAGCTCGAGATCCGCATCCAAAAATGCAACATATTCGGACTTTGCTGACATCATTCCACGCCTTACAGCGTAGCCTTTTCCCTTATTCTTCTTATAGGATATCAGACCAACACGATTATCTGTCGCTATAGCGCGCTTAATTTCAGACTCTGTTTCATCAGTACTTCCGTCATTTACAACAAGAAGTCTGAAAGAGTCTGAAAACTTTTCTACCTGCGTAAGTGTTTCTATTATGTTTCTATAAATTCGTGTACCTTCGTTGTAGCAAGGCATCACTATAGTTAGTTTCAACATGCTACTAAGTCCTTACATAATACGCTTTGCCTTATCTTGCAAATATTTCACTAAGTATCTTTCCAAGAGTTAAGTAAAGGAGCTTAATATCAAGGAGCAGCGAGAAGTTCTTGATATAATACATATCATATCTAAGCTTCTTATCTGTCTCTATATCGTAGGGACCATAAACCTGGGCAAAACCTGTAAGTCCAGCCTTCACCTGAAGTCGTCTATCGAAAGTAGGAAACTCCTTCTTAATCTCCTTAATTAGTTCAGGACGTTCAGGACGTGGTCCAACAAGAGACATATCGCCCTTTATAACATTTATAAGCTGAGGAAGTTCATCGAGATGTGTATCTCTAAGTCTTCTTCCAAATGGAGTAACACGCTCATCATTTTCTGAAGAGAGCATAGCTCCGTGCTTCTCTGAATTAATGATCATAGACCTGAACTTATATATCCAGAATATCCTGCCACCTTTTGTGACTCTTCTCTGCTTATATATAATCGGGCCTCCATCCTGAAGCTTAACTACTATGGATATGAAAAGCATAAGTGGGCTAAAGATAGCAAGCATTAAGGCCGATAGAAGAACATCCATCAGTCTCTTTACTTCAACCTGCACTCCATAGAGAGCCCTCTTTCTCTCTACCGACTGCAACTCATAACCACGTCGATTACTCTTTATTGTATTTATATTTTGTATATTCTGACTCATCCTAAATGGAATCATCTCCTTATAATATAGATTTGTAACCCCTATATTATAAATAAGCCAATTCCCCAATTAATGGCTTAACGATTAGAATACATACCTTCGTAATACTTCTGATAGTCACCGCTTGTAACGTTCTTCATCCAGTCCTCATTTTCAAGATACCACTTGATTGTAAGACGGATTCCATCCTTGAACATAGTCTCTGGATACCAGCCAATCTCTTCCTTGATCTTGTCTGGAGCGATAGCGTAACGACGATCATGTCCCTTACGGTCTGTTACATAAGTGATAAGATCCTTTGTTACATTTGCCTTACGTGGATCTGAATCTGGAAGAAGCTCCTGAAGTGTCTCGATGATTATCTCGATAATTTCAATATTCTGCTTCTCATTGTGGCCGCCGATGTTATATCTCTCACCGAAACGTCCACCCTCTGTTGCCATATCGATTCCCTTAGCATGGTCCATAACATAAAGCCAGTCACGAACATTCTTTCCATCGCCATATACAGGAAGATTCTTTCCTGCAAGAGCGTTATTGATAATAAGTGGAATCAGCTTCTCTGGGAACTGATAAGGTCCGTAATTGTTAGAGCAGTTAGTAATAATTGCTGGGAAATGATATGTATCAACATAAGCCTTTACAAGAAGGTCTGATGATGCCTTACTTGATGAATATGGGCTATGAGGATCGATTGGTGTTGTCTCATAGAAGTAAGCATTTGGATCATCTGGAAGTGAACCATATACCTCATCTGTTGAAACATGGAGGAATCTCTTATCCTCCTTAAATGTACCATCTTCATTTTCCCAAGCAGCCTTAGCTGAGTTAAGCATTACAGCAGTACCAAGAACGTTTGTCTGAACAAATACTTCAGGGTTCTTGATTGAACGGTCTACGTGAGACTCAGCTGCAAAATGAACAACTCTATCAATATCATTTTCCTGGAAGATCTTTGCAATAGCTTCCTTATCGCAGATATCTGCCTTTACAAAAGTATAGTTAGGCTTATCTTCGATATCCTTAAGATTCTCGAGGTTACCTGCGTATGTAAGCTTATCTACGTTGATGATACGGATTGAGTCGCCGTACTTCTCGAACATGTAATGAATGTAGTTTGAACCGATGAAACCAGCACC
>CACWGK010000041.1 GCA_902760415.1 uncultured Lachnospiraceae bacterium | reverse complement strand
CGTATGCACCGACTCCAACGATTATTGAAGCTGCGCGATCTCTTTATGAAAACCATTCTGTAGAAGACATCACTCGACATGAGGCGGATGCTGTCTATACCGATAGAACGATTAATTATATTTTACAGGTGATTAAAGAGAGTCGGGAGAACCATAAAAAGAGCATCTGTTTTGTTACAGGCGTGCCCGGGGCTGGAAAAACCCTTGTTGGACTGGATGTTGCAATAAAACAAACATTTCAGGGTCATGACGATCCCGTTGAAGACGAAGGCGCTGTATATTTATCTGGAAACGGCCCATTGGTTGCCGTCCTCACCGAAGCCCTTGCACAGGATAAAGCCAAAGGACTTGGTAACTCTTGGTCAAGTGATAAAAAGAAGCCAAATGCATATGATGGTCAGAGCGTTTGTATGGTTCCTTTGAAATATGGAAAGAAAATGAAAAGCGATTTTTCTAATGAAAGTGACTATCCTGAAGCGTATATAATATGCCGAGATACTGTAACTAATGATCCTGTTATTTATATAGGGACGAAACATTCGGGGCAAAACCTAAAAGCTTTCTGGAGAGTTTATCCTGATACTTGTGATAAGTATAAATAATATGTGTTTTTATATATCCTTTTTATTGCGTTATTAATCTAATTTTGATAATATTTGTCTGGTGTGCTTTTGGGTGCATCAGACTTTTTTGTTATGGAGAAATGTGATGGCTGAAGTTGAAAAGAAAGTTCCTATTATTGAGTTAAAAGGACTAACAAAAAACTTTGAGGATCAGCAGGTTCTTAAAGGTATTGATCTTACAATATATGAAAATGAATTTTTGACCTTGCTTGGACCTTCTGGATGTGGAAAGACAACTACGCTAAGGATTATAGCAGGTTTTGAAGAATCATCTGGTGGTGAGGTCCTTTTTGAAGGGATTGATATTACAAAGGTTCCTGCTTATAAAAGAGAGGTTAATACTATATTTCAGAAGTATGCGTTGTTTCCTTTTATGAATGTATACGATAATGTGGCATTTGGCCTTAAGCTTAAGAAGATGGATAAGACGGTAATAGAACATAAGGTTACTAATATGCTTCGTCTTATTGGCCTTGAGGATTTTGCAAAAAGAGATGTTACCAGCCTTTCAGGTGGTCAGCAGCAGAGAGTGGCTATTGCAAGAGCTCTTGTAAATGAACCGAAAGTTCTTCTTCTTGATGAACCCCTTGGAGCTCTTGATGCAAAACTTCGTAAAGGTATGCAGACGGAACTTAAGAAGATACAAAAAGAAGTGGGTATTACATTTATCTTTGTTACACATGATCAGGAAGAGGCGCTTTCTATGTCTGATACTGTCGTTGTTATGAATGAGGGTATTATTCAGCAGGTTGGCACTCCTGAACTTCTTGTTTCGTTTGATGACGAGGATTTTGAATGCGTCGATAAGGGCTTTAAGTTAAATGAACCTGTTGAGGTTGTAATTAGGCCTGAGGATATAGATATAGTGAAACCTAAGGATGCAAAAGTAAAGGGTACTGTTAAGTCGATTATCTTTAAGGGTGTACATCATGAGATTGTAGTTGAGACAGAGTATAGAGATTATCTCATTCATACTACAGATTATTATGAACCGGGACTTAAAGTTGGCTTAACATTTGGACCGGATGAAATCCATGTAATGTATCCGATGGAATGGTAATTTACTTCGTTATATAAAGGAAATAAGATGAAACACTATAATAAACTCGTTCGACCTTATCTAATATGGTCTATCCTTATTGTGATTGTTCCTCTTCTTATGATAATCCTGTATGCTGTAACAACAGGTGGGAACACACTAGTAAATATTCAATTTACCCTTGAAAACTTTAAGAAGATTGGTGAACCTATCTATCTAGATGTACTTAAAAAGTCCTTTAAACTGGGCTTTATTTCTGTTGCATTTTGCCTGGTTATAGGCTATATACTTGCATATTTTATTACTAGATTTAAGGATTCTACTCAAGATTTTCTTATACTTCTTGTTACAATTCCGATGTGGATCAACACACTTCTTAGAACTTATGCTTGGATAAGTCTGTTATCTGATAATGGCGTGATAAATAATTTCTTACAGCTTATAGGTCTTACTCCAAAGGAACTGATGTATACTGATTTTGCGGTAGTGTTGGGACTTATAAGCGATATTTTACCATTTATGGTTATTCCTATTCATACGTCCATCAGGAAGATAGATCCGTCTCTTATTGAGGCGTCTCATGATCTAGGGGCGAATTCATTTCAGACATTTGTACATGTTATTCTTAAAATGTCTATTCCTGGAGTAATAAATGGTGTAATGATGACATTTCTTCTGTCAATATCAACTTTCGTTATTCCTAAGTTGCTTGGTGGTGGACAGTATATGCTTATAGGAAATCTTATTGAGAATCAGTTCATTTCTGTAGGAAATTGGAACTTCGGTTCGTCTATATCGATTATCCTTACAGTAATAATTCTTATTGGTCTTTCTGTTATGAAGAGGTTTGACCGAGAAGAGAAGGAGGAACGTGATGAGAGATAAGAAAAGAAGTAAGATTCTCTATGTCTTATATATAACGTGCCTCTTGATATTCTTTTATCTGCCTATAGTTGTCATGATGGTATTTTCATTTAATTCATCGAAGAGTTTGACGAGTATGACAGGCTTTTCACTTAGATGGTATGGAAGACTTATTTCTGATGGCAATATCATGAGGGCGGTTTATGTATCGCTTACTATAGCTATATTTGCCACTATTATATCTGTAATACTTGGAACAATTACGGCTATAGGTTTGTCGAAGAATCGACGAATTATAAAGGATACGGTATTAAATATTAATAATCTGCCAATTATGAATCCTGATATTGTTACAGCTATCGGACTCATGATACTTTTCTCATCAGTAATGATGCAGAAGGGTTATCTTACAATGCTTCTCGCGCATATAGCATTTTGTACTCCTTATGTGATAACATCTGTATATCCAAAGGTGAGACAGCTTGATCCTTCTCTTGCAGATGCAGCAATGGATCTTGGTGCGACTCCTGTAGAAGCCTTGGTCAAGGTTATTATTCCGATGCTTAGAGATGGTATATATGCTGGTGTGCTTCTTGCATTTACTATGAGTTTTGATGACTTCGTTATATCTTACTTTGTTACTGGAAATGGAGTAGAGAATATATCTATAACGGTATATAATATGACTAAACGTACGAATCCTACGATAAATGCGCTTTCGACAATTGTTATACTGGTTATTGCGATTCTTCTTATTGTTTCTAAGCTATTACCTGCTATGCTTAAAGCTACTATGAAGAAGATTATGGCTGTTGCTTTAGTTCTTCTTGTTGGATTTACTACATTTGCAGGTATAAAAAGTAACGGTAGAACTCTTAGAGTGTTCATTCCAGGTGAATATATAGATCCGTCTCTTGTTGAAAGATTCGAAAAGGAACATGATTGTGATGTGATACTCGAAACGTTTGATTCAAATGAATCTATGTACACGAAACTTATGAGTGGCTCGGAATACGATATTCTTGTTCCTAGTGACTATATGATAGAACGTCTTATTAAAGAAGATCAGCTTGTTCCGATTGATTGGGATAAGATAAGTAATAAAGATAAGATAGATCCTGCGAATATGGGATATGCATTTGATCCTGATAATACATATTCTGTTCCTTACTTTGTTGGCTCGGTTGGAATTCTTTATGATACAAATGTTGTTGCTGAAGAAGATTTATCTGAAGGATGGGAACTTTTAAGGAATCCTAAATATGCTGGAAATATATATATGTATGATTCTGAAAGAGATAGCTTTATGATAGCTCTTAAGTCACTTGGCTATTCTATGAATACTACAGATAAAGATGAGATTACAGAAGCGTATAATTGGCTTATAGATCAGCGCGAAAAAATGGATGTTGTATATGTCGGCGATGATGTAATGGATAATATGATATCTGGAAATAAAGCGATAGCTGTTGTATATTCAGGTGACGGTGCCTATATAATGGCTGAAAATGATAATCTTGAGTATTTTGAACCTGAAGAGGGTACAAATGAATGGTGCGACGCCATGGTAATCACCAAGAGCTGTGTAGATACTGATCTTGCTGAAGAGTTTATGGACTATATGCTCGAATATGATGTTGTATATCAGAATAGTTTATTTGTAGGATACACAACACCGATTACCGAAGTTCGCGAGGACTTTAA
The DNA here is from genome assembly GCA_902760415.1 of uncultured Lachnospiraceae bacterium. GTDB lineage: Bacteria > Bacillota > Clostridia > Lachnospirales > Lachnospiraceae > Eubacterium_Q. Next base: position 14,839 of record CACWGK010000041.1, on the reverse strand, counting down.
GGTTGATGAGTATGACGGGATATCTGCCTACACGCCGAACTTTGGCGCACCGAATAATGAAATATTTGGTTATCAGGAGGAGGATATTAGGGCCTTTTATTCTGACCTATGGACAAAAGTTAAGGCTTATTAGAGGCGTTATATCTTTACAAGAGTGAGGTATAGCTATGCTGTATATTGCTATAGTAATGTATAATAAAAAAATGTCAGATTGTTTATCTAGATATTCTGCCAGTAGATTATTGGAAAGATATGGGTCTGACAAGACCAGGATTATTATCGTAGATAATTCTGAACCAACTTTTGACCGTGGTGATGAGAATGAGTTAAAAGAAATTGTATCAAAACACGGTATAGCATATATATGTCCCGGTGAAAATATTGGACTATCAAAGGCGTATAATAAAGCCCTTGAATATGCTCTTCATGATAGCGTGGATACCTCAAAGGATTTTCTTATGCTTCTTGATGATGATACGAGTCTTTCTTATGAATATATGCATGAACTATATGAGGTTTATAAAGATGAGAGTTCAAAAGACAGTGATATAAATGTTATAACTGGGCTTATTGAAAGTGGCGGACGTCCAATGTCTCCTATATATAGATTTGTGTTTTCGTATCATGAGAAGAATTGTATCACTGAACCCGGGGTATACCAGGATGCTAGTTGCATAAGTAGTGGTATGGCTGTTAGACTGAATGCACTTGAAAAAGTTGGTGGTTTTGAAGAAAGTCTATTTCTTGATATGATTGACTATACTTTAATGTATAGACTTTCTTGTCATGATTTAAATAATATGATGGTTATAAATGCTCATTTACAGCAGAGCTTTTCTGGTAGAGAAACTAAAGATAGAAGACAAGTGATGAATAGGTATAATATCTATACTAAAGATTTTACGAGATATTGTGAAATTACCGGAAAAGGTAAGCTTTATGCTAAACTTCATCTTATAAAAAGACGTATATCACTAGAAAGAAGCATAAAAAAGTGATATAATAATTACTCGATTTTGTTCTATAATGTGTGGAGGTTAGAACTTGAGTGACGAGGAGAAAAAAAAGAAGAGGTTAGAACTTGTAGATGTGAAGATGATGCTTACTCTGGCAGGGGCTGGATGTATTGTCGTTCTCTTCTTTTTATTTATTGGAAAATTCAATTCTGTACTGACGATTATCTCTAAGTTGTTTTCAGCTATGACTCCGATAATTATCGGATTTGTTATAGCATTTCTGCTTAATCCTTTGGTTAATCATCTTAGAAGAGCTATAAAGAATGATTTAACTAAGATGTTTAAAAAAGCAAAAGAGAAGACGATTTCATCGATTTCAGATGCTATGGCAGTAACGCTGTCGGTGCTTTTATTCTTACTAATTATAACAGCTCTTTTGTGGATACTCATTCCACAGTTATATGAGAGTGTACAGAATCTATATAATAACTTTGATAAATATGTATCAAATGTAGAAACTATGGTAAACAAGGTTATCAGAAATTATCCAGATCTTGTATCCATGGTTAATAACTATATGGATGATATAGAAGAATCCATAAAGAAAATGCTTACTGACAAACTACTTCCGAATATGAATAATATTGTTGTTGCTATTACTTCGGGAGTGTTTGGAGGTCTAAAAGTTATCCTTAATTTTATTATAGGTATCATAGCTGCTATATATATTCTTGCTAGTAAAGATAAGTTTTCTGCTCAGGGCAAAAAGATTATATATTCATTGTTTGATAAAAAGAAAGGAAATGCTATTCTAAGTACCATCGATTATATAGATGCGGTATTTAGTGGATTTATTGGCGGTAAGCTTCTTGATTCATTTATAGTTGGAGCTATATGCTTTATATTCTGCAAACTGGTCGATATGCCTTATGCAGTCCTGATAAGTGTTATAGTCGGAGCTACAAATATTATTCCTTTCTTTGGACCTTTTATTGGAGCTATTCCATCCGCGGTTCTAGTGCTTGTGGAATCTCCGAAGATGTGTATAGTATTTATTATATTTATTCTTATACTTCAGCAGGTTGATGGAAATATTATAGGACCACTTATCCTTTCTGATTCTACTGGTCTTAGTAGCTTCTGGGTTCTGTTTGCTATTCTTGTTGGAGGTAATCTATTCGGATTCGTTGGTATGGTTCTTGGAGTACCGACATTTGCTTGTATATACACGTTTATGACAAGAAGGCTTAAGGAAAATCTGAATAAGCGTGGGCTTGAAAATAATACTTCGTATTTTGTTGCCCTGCGAGGGTTTGATGAAAATGGAGAACCTATAAGGGGTCCTAAGAAGAAGATTGAATCTGCTTCTTATAAACGTAAGAGAGAAAAGCAACTTCAACAGCTTCAGCAATCTAAAGAGTTTATTGATAAAGTTACTCGACATGATCGAAAATCTGAAACAGAAAATCTGAATTCAGACAAAGATAAAAAGAAAAAGGATTCAAGGATTGAATAAATCCTTAAGATATATGGAGGAAATTAAGAAATGGCTAGATTTGATCACAAAATGATTGAGGCTAAGTGGAATAAAAAATGGGAGGAGAGTCCGGTTAATGTAAATGACGGCAAGAAGCCTAAGTATTACTGTCTGGATATGTTTCCTTACCCATCAGGTAATGGACTTCACGTAGGCCATTGGAGAGGATATGTTATCTCTGATGTATGGAGTCGTTATCAGATGATGCATGGAAAGTATGTTATTCACCCAATGGGTTGGGATGCTTTTGGACTTCCTGCAGAGAACTATGCAATAAAGAATGGAGTTCATCCATCTATTTCGACTGCAAAAAATATCGCCGCAATAAAGAATCAGATTAAGCAGATATCAGCTATATATGACTGGGATATGGAAGTTAATACTACTGATCCAGATTACTTTAAGTGGACTCAATGGATATTTGTTCAGATGTTCAAGAAAGGTCTTGCTTATGAGAAGGAGATGCCTATTAACTGGTGCCCATCTTGTAAGACTGGTCTTGCTAACGAAGAGGTTAAGGATGGTAAATGTGAACGTTGTGGCGCTGACGTTACTAAGAAGAATCTTCGTCAGTGGATGCTTAAGATTACAGCTTATGCGGATAGATTGCTTGCTGATCTCGATAAGCTTGACTGGCCTGAGAAGGTTAAAAAGATGCAGGCTGAATGGATTGGAAAATCCAATGGTGCTGAAGTTAACTTCCCGGTAGATGGAAGAGATGAGGTTATAACAGTTTATACAACAAGACCTGATACTCTTTATGGAGCTACATTTATGGTTCTTGCTCCAGAATCTGAACTTGCACAGAAGCTTTATACTCCTGAGACAGAAGCTGCTGTTAAGGATTATATCTATCAGACATCTCTTAAGTCATCAATTGATAGAATGGCTGATAAAGAGAAGACTGGTGTATTTACAGGATGCTATGCAATTAATCCACTAAATGGAGCCAAGACACCAATCTGGCTTTCTGATTATGTACTTGCAGATTATGGTACAGGAGCTATTATGTGTGTTCCTGCACATGATGATAGAGACTTTGAATTCGCTAAGAAGTTTAATCTTCCTATTATTCAGGTTATCGCTCCAACTCTTGATGATGTTCAGGATGGAAATGAGATGACTGAAGCTTATACAGCTGCTTCAGGTATTATGGTTAATTCTGGCGAGTGGAATGGTATGGAGTCTGCGGTTCTTAAGAAAGAGGCTCCGCATATTATAGAAGAAAAAGGTTTTGGTAAGGCTACTACTAATTACAAGCTTCGTGATTGGGTATTCTCGCGTCAGAGATATTGGGGAGAACCAATACCTATTGTTCACTGTGAGAAGTGTGGATGTGTAGCAGTTCCTGAAGAGGAACTACCACTTAGACTTCCTGATGTAGAAAAGTATGAGCCAACTGGTACAGGCGAATCACCACTTGCAGCTATAGAGGATTGGGTTAACTGCACATGTCCTCAGTGTGGTGGTCCTGCTAAGAGAGAAACTAACACTATGCCTCAGTGGGCTGGTTCATCATGGTACTTCCTTAGATATGTAGATGTTCATAATGAAAATGAACTAATTTCAAAGGAAAAGGCTGATAAGTATCTTCCTGTAGATATGTATATTGGTGGTGTAGAACATGCTGTACTTCACCTTCTGTATTCGAGATTCTGGACTAAGTTCCTTTATGATATTGGAGTAATTAGCTTTGATGAGCCATTTAAGAAGCTCTTTAATCAGGGTATGATCTGTGGACGTGATAGAGAGACTGGCAAGCCTACTAAGATGAGTAAGTCTCTTGGAAATATTGTATCTCCTGATGATATAGTTCGTGATTATGGTTGTGATACTCTTAGATTATATGAACTCTTTGTTGGTCCTCCAGAAGCGGATGCAATCTGGGATGATGCAGGTATTGATGGTATCTATAGATTCATTAAGAGATTCTATAATGTTGTTATGGATAATCTTGAGAAAGATGCACCTGAAACAGAAGAAACTCTTAGACTTCGTAATGGCCTTGTAAAAGCAGTTACAGAGCGTCTTGAGTCATTTAACCTTAATACTGTAGTTTCAGCATTTATGGAATACAATAATAAGTTTGTTGATATGACAAAGACAACAGGAGTAGATAAGGAAACTCTTAGAGTTGCTGTAAGACTTATTGCTCCATTTGCTCCTCATCTTGGTGAGGAACTTTGGGAGGCACTTGGTGGTACAGCATCTGTATTTGAAGAAGAGTGGCCTTCGTTTGATGAGAAGCATCTTGCTACAAATGAGATAACTCTTCCTGTTCAGGTTTCTGGTAAGACTCGTCTTACTATTAGTGTTGCTGCTGATGCTTCTAAGGATGAGATTCTTGCAGCTGCAAAAGAGGCTCTTGGAAATAGACTTGATGGTAAGACAATTGTCAAAGAAATCTATGTTCCTGGTAAAATTATCAATATAGTTGCAAAGTAAAGGTCGATAGATGTTTACAAAGCTTCTTCGTAGAAACTTAATAATGATGTTAATACCGGTTCTCGTCATACAGATTCTGGTTATATTTATGGTTATACAATTAGGTCTGTTGCCGGCATATTCTACTAAACGGATAAATGATATATCAGATGTTAGTACTCTTTATAAAGAGGATGTTATGCATGTAACATTTAATTATGATACGTCTAACATGGTAATTCCTGAATATGCTGGCTATGATGAGATGGTGAATGGCGAGAGAGTAGGCGGATATTATTATATATATGAAGGTGATAATATCCGACTATTTGTGCTTACTGATGAGACTATTAAACTAATTAATTCTGGAAAAAATATAGAGATAAATGCATATCTTGATAATTCTGAGGAAAAAGCGAAATTAATCGAAAATGCGTTAGCTGAAAAGCTCAACTTATCAGAAAATGTATTTGATGGTTTAATAGATCCGGTAATTATAAATGAGACAGCTTTTCCAGCGTTAAAAATTACTGTGACACAACATTCGGCAGAAGTTGTTACAGTTTTATTGATTATAACAGTACTATATGGAGTACTTGCATTTTTATTTCCTAAGTATATTTTTGGTATAGAGAAGAAGGATCTTGCCAAGACTAAATCTGATCTTATCGCTATGATGGATGAGGAAATGAACGAAAGAATGGTAGAACATGAGGGTAGTGAATATACTACCGAGAATTATAAAATCTTTGCATATGTGTCTCATATAGAGATAATAAAAAGGTGAGGAAGCTCCTCACCTTTATCTTTTATATAAAGAAATATTTAGTCGTTTTTAATGTCCTCTACTGCATCTTTAACTGCATCAGTAGCTTCTTCTGTCTTAATGGAAACATAGTCTCTATCTTCTGAGAAGTCTACATCATTGATGATTATTTCGTCATCTTCAAAGATGTCATCTTCCTGTGCGGCCTTCCATTCGTCAGCCTTAGCTTTTATATCTTTTGCAGCAACCTTTGCCTTATCTTTAAGGTCATAAGCTGTATCTTTTGCTTTTTCAGAATACTCTTTTATCTTTTTATCAACGTCATATTTGTCATTTAAATCTTTATAAGTCTGTGTTTCTCTTATTTCTTCTTTAAAGAGATAAGCTACACCTGCAACAGCGGCGGCAGCAGCAGTTACAGTAAACAGACTTCCTAATATACTACGTCTTGCCATTTGTGATCCCCTTTCTGTTATACATGTTTTGATATGAGTTATTGTAAAGTATTGAGTCCTAAAAATCAATGTCGAATTCTTGAAAGGATAGCTTCTTTGTGTTACTCTATAATTCGTTGAATAAAAGGGAGCTAATGTATATGGATGAGAAAATAATTGAGAGCAGAAAAGCTCTTGAAAAAAGAAGTAAGGAACTTGATAAATTGTCTTCAAAGATAGCTCTGGCAAGGCTTGCGGTCTTTTTAGTGGCTATCATATTATTTTATTTAGGCTTTAAGGGGCATAGTTTTGTTTTCGTTCTTGTATCTATCTTGCTTTTTATAGGATTTATTCTACTTGTAAGGTATCATGGGACACTTGATGAAAAAGCGCTTGATATGAAGACTAAATCAGGTGTTATTAATCGATATTTGATGAGAAAATCTGGAGAGTGGAAAAACTTTAAGGATGATGGAGTTGAGTTTTTATCTTCAGAGGATCATTTATCTCTTGATCTTGATCTGTTGGGTAAAGGGTCTTTATATCAGCTTATTTCTATAGCTCATACTTTTGGTGGGAGAAAAAAGCTTGCTGAAACTTTATCTCTTAAAAAATATAGATTTGATCAGATTTCATTTAGATATGATGCTATAAAAGAATTGGCTGATAGAGCTGATTTTCTGATAGATTTTGAAGCTCTTTCTGAAAGAATCCTTGAAAAGAAAGAGAAGGATGAAAAAAGAGTGAGCCTTTTCGAATCTGAGGAAGAGAGTAATGCTCAAGAAGATAAATCGGATGGAAATGAATCAAAGAAAAATATAAAGAGCTTTCCTGCGTGGATGTATGTTCTGATGATTTTTGTACCATTATTCAATATAGCTACTATATTGATGGTTTTATTTGGCGGTTTTAGCGCTGGACATATTCTTATATCTTATATAGTTGGCCTTGTTCTTACTTGGGGGCCGATAGCAATACATCAATCTATCACAGAGCCATTACGTGAATATGGTTCAGGAGCTAGCGATTACTATAAGATTCTTAGTTTAGTGGCTGATAATACCTTTGAGAGTGAATACCTTAAATCTATTCATGATAAAACGGTTAGCAAAGATGGACTTCTTGATGCTATTAAGTCGCTTGGAACTATTAATACCTGCGAGAATATTGCCTTTAATCCGCTTATGCACATGGTGCTTTCTGGATTTTTAGGGTGGGATTTTTACATATCCTTCGCTGTATCTCGTTGGTATAAGAAAAATGGTGAAGTATTTAATGAATGCATAGATATAGTATCTGAGATTGAGGAATTTGGATCACTTGCTGTTATTACATTAGTTAGAGATACTGTAAAACCTACTATTTCTAAGGATATCAAAATTAATATAAATGAAGCTTTTCATCCGCTTCTTAGTCTAGATACAGTAGTAGCAAATAATGCAGATATAAGTGATAAGCTTACTATAATTACTGGCTCAAATATGTCAGGAAAAACAACTTATATGAGAACTATAGCTATAAATATGGTTCTTGCGTATGTTGGTGCTGGCGTCTGTGCGAAGAGTTTTTCTGTTCCTAAAATGAAGCTTTTTACATCTATGCGTATTAGGGATGATGTATCTGGTGGAATATCAACATTTTACGCTGAGATTCTTAGAATAAAAGAAATGTCAGAATATATTTTAAGTACGAAGAGTGATGAGGAGGCAGTTCCTGCGCTTTGCCTTATTGATGAAATATTTAAAGGAACCAATTCTGCGGATAGAATAGTTGGTGCTTCTGAAGCGCTTAAGAAGCTTTCTGGCGGAGATAGTCTTGTAATAGTAACAACGCACGATTTTGAACTTTGTGACTTAACTACTCAGGATGGTACTCCTGCTTCAAATTATCATTTTGAAGAATACTATCAGAATGGTGAGCTTAAGTTTGACTATAAACTAAAAAATGGAAAATGTACTACTAGAAATGCTATGGCACTCCTGGAAATGGCTGGTTTGGTTTAGTAAAATCGCTCAGCATTGTGCAATATTACCAAATTAATTAGTGAAATATTGACGAAATGACGTTGACTCTTTTTTGTAATTTATGTAAAATAAAACTGTTAAAGATTTTGTGAAGTTTGTTTACATAATCGCTAGAATTTAATTGTTTTTAAGTTAGGAGGAATGGAATATGGCATTACCAGCTAATATTACGGGCAGTGATAATAATGTTCTATCCATAGCAGCTTCGAACAACAAAGGGTTACTTATCAGATTCCTGAATGAACAGGTTGAGGATGGTTTCTATGCTTTGGTTATCGATTATCTGAAGGATAGCAATTTTGACCTCAAGACTATGAATGTTGATGATGATGTTAAGTCTCAATGTACAAAGCTGTATGAACTGGGTGAATTCGTTGATGAAAATATTAAGGCTAAAGGTAGATACGAGATAGATGAGTGGATAGAGCCTCTCTTCAAGTTCGTATACGGTGATATTGATCCTAGTGATATTGATGCTCCTATCAATACAACAGGTATTTATCGTTATAGCATTTGGCTCATTTATTTATATCAGCGTGAGAAGTTTGGCGAAGCTATGAGACTTATCGGTGAGAGAATCGCTCCACTTCTTATCAATGTTAGTTATCAGATTCTTGAAGATGATGATAGACCAAAGAACTTCGATAAGGGTCTTCTTGGTTATCTTGATCTTATCAATGTAGTAATGGATATGGGTCTTCCTACATCTCTTGCTAATTCTGATGCTTATCTTAGTAACCTTGAGGTTCTATATGATTATGTTGTTGAAGATCCACATGTAGGAAATGACTATAAGACACAGTTATCTATAGGTCTTTTCAATACATTTATTGCTAATAAGGATTATAACAAGGCGTTTGAGTTTTATGGACTTAATGCAGAGTTTATTCCTATCGATAATATGGCTGTATATGAAAGCTTTAAGGAGCTTATCAGAAATGTAAATAGTACTCAGGATACAAGCGTTCTTAGTAGAAATGTACTTACAGCTATTTCTAAGCAGGAACTTTATAATAAGAGAATTGATACTCTTATCAGTGAGGTATCTGCATTTGTTAAGAAGGTTTATCTCTATATCGAGAATGAACCAGATATGAAGAAGAATCTTCAGATTCTTGGTGCTGGAGCACAGCTTACAGGTAAGACAAATATCTTTGAAGGTCTTTATGAATACAACCTTGTATTCTATGAGTGCGGTATCAAAGAACTTGTTAATTCTGAAGTTTCTGGTCGTCCATGGGAAGAAAAGTATGAGATTCTTGAGAAGCTCTATACAACACTTAATGTTGTATTTGATGGATATAATGTATATGAGCTTTCAAATAAGATTGAACATCAGTATGTTGAAATTACATGGATTAATGATTATGTAAATGCTAATCCTTCACTTCTTAAGATGTTCTTCAGTATTAAGGAGAAGATTAAGGCATTTAAGGTTCGTAAGAATGCTATACTCGAGAAGTCTAAGACTAATTATGAGATTAAGCAGATGATCGATGATCGTCAGAAGACTCTTGTATTTATGGCTGCTGAAGATATGATCGTTAATGGTCTTAATGGTGGTAGAATTAATATCATCAATAGCGAATATGATCCTAAGATAGCTGAGAAGCATCTTATTAAGACTTACGAAAATGTTGTTGTTCCTTCTAAGTATAGAAAGGGCGATGGTGGATCAGGAAAGGGCGGCGGTCTCTTCGGTAGAGGTGTAGCTTCACCATCTATGGATAATGATCTTAAGCAGCTTCTTGATGATTCTAAGATTGAAGAAATGCTTCTTAAGTCAGAGTGGCTGTGGCATCAGCATGATACTAAGGGTCAGGCTGAACCAAGTTCTCAGGAGGCTACATATTCTGTTGTTTGTCTTGTTAAGGCTACAGAGAAGCTTCTTGATAAGAAGGGTGGCGGAACTCAGGTTAAGCCTGAATCAACCCCTAATAAGAAGGTTATCATTACAAAGACTGGTAAGGTTATCGAGCTTTCAGATGAGGGTAGCTCAACTCCATCAGGTTCAAATGTAACAGTTACTCCTTCGGTTGTTGATAATATCAATAACCTTCAGCTTATCCTTAAAGATAAGTCAGAAGAAAATGTTGAGTATGTTAAGGACTATGTAAATGACTGGATTGATACACTTATGAAGTCTAAGTTCGATATGGATACAATGCTTTCACTTTTTGAAGCAGAAGAGCTTAGAACAAAGACATTCCAGGTTCTTAAGAAACTTAGAGCAGACATTCTGTAATATAAAAAGTTACAGCTCCGTGGATTTCCACGGAGCTGTTTTTAGTTTAATAATCATTTGATTTTTCGAGTTAAAACTACTTGGTCTTTAGTGGGTGATTTATTAAGAATAAAGCTATTATTGGTTTTTCTATAATTCTTTTTAATATAATCTGTATTTCTTCTTTTTTGCTTATTTGTTTTACGAGTATACTGTGAAGCTTTGCGTTGTTGGCTCCCCAAATATCAGTAAAGATTTGATCTCCAACAAAAAGAGTGTTTTCTCTGGTTGTTCCCATGTTATTCATGGCTTTTATAAAACCTTTAGAACTTGGCTTTCCTGCTTTAAATACATAGGTGCCGCCGATTTCTTGATTAAAATCTTTTACTCTAGGCTCTTTATTGTTTGATAAAAAACATATATTGTAGCCCATATCTTTGAGATTATTTAATAATTCTTTTGAACGTTTGTCCTGTGGTGCGTTATGTGGAACTAATGTGTTATCTATATCAAATATTATTCCTCTATATCCTAATCGATAATATTTTTCAAAATCTATACTATAAGTGGAGTTATAGTATTCGGTTGGAAATAACTTTAGTGACATATTTTTCTCCCCTGTTTGTTAAAATATTTTAGTTGAAGAAATTATATACAGCTTCAGCTGCTTTGTGGTTCATACCTTCTATTTGTTCCATTTCTTCTATGGATGCAGATTTTATCTTTTCTATATCTTTAAAATATAGCAGAAGAGCTTTTCTTCTTTTTGGTCCGATTCCTTCTATATCATCAAGAATAGAGTGAGTCTGACTGTCGCTTCTTAACTGCTTATGATATGTGATAGCAAATCTGTGAGTTTCATCCTGTAAGGCAGTAATCATATGAAGCGCTTCGCTTCCTTTAGGAAAGACTGCTTCTTTATCCTTGTAGTATAAGCCTCTTGTTCTATGGTTATCATCCTTTACCATACCACATACTGGTATATCAAGTCCAAGGGAATCTATAACCATTTCCGCAATATGTACTTGTCCTTTGCCACCATCCATCATTATAACATCTGGAAGTTCGCCGATTTTGGTGTCTGTATAACGGCGAGAGAGTACTTCCTTCATGGAGGCGTAATCATCAGGGCCTTTAACCGTCTTCAGCCTGAACTTACGATAAGCATTCCTTTTAGGTTTTCCATTTTCGAATACGACCATGGATGCAACAGAGTGATATCCGGATATATTGGATATATCAAATGCTTCCATACGACTAGCTTTATCTATACCTATCATGTTTGCTATATCTTGACATGCTAGAGTAGTTCTTTTCTCTGCTCTTTTTATTCTTTCAATATCTTGCTCGAGAACTAGTCTTGCATTATCTTTTGCGAGTTTTATGAGTCCCTTCTTATCGCCTTTTTGTGGTACTATGATATATACATTTTGTCCCTTCTTTTCTGATAAAAAGCTTGTGAGTAATTCCTCTTCGTTAACAGGCGTTTCGCTCAGTATTTCTTTAGGGATAAAAGGAGTGCCTGTATAGTATTGCTTGATAAACTCAGTGATGATATCGCTTTCGGTGTCAGATGTATCCGATGACATATGATGGTTTTCTCTACCAAGAAGCGTTCCATCTCTTACGAAGAAGATTGATATAACTATATCTTCATTGTTTCTTGCAAGTGCTATGATATCTCTATCTTCGGAACCGTTATTATCAACTCTTTGTTTTTCAGATATCTTATTTATGCTATCGATAAGATCTCTGGTTTTTGCTGCTTTTTCAAACTCCATATTTTCGGCTTCATTTTTCATTTTGGCCTTTAATTCCTGGAGAATTTCTTTGGTTTCGCCATTTAGAAATCTTACAGCTTTTTCAATCTTCTTATGATATTCCTCTTCGTTTATGTATCCGGCGCAAGGGGCATCACATTGACCGATTTGATGATATAAGCATGGCCTTTCGTCTCTTTTTCCGAAGGATAAATCTTTATTGCAATTTCTTATTGAGAAAATCTTTTTGATAAGAGAGACGGTGCTGTGTACAGCAGAACGATCGGTATATGGTCCGAAGTAAAGAGATTTATCTCTGCCCATACGATGACTCATCATTATTCGTGGGAAGTTCTCTGAAATAGTAATCTTAATATATGGGTAGCCCTTATCATCTGTCATAATAGTGTTGTACTTTGGTCTATGTTCCTTTATAAGATTACATTCAAGTACAAGAGCTTCCATTTCGGATGAGGTGATAATATATTCAAAATATGATATCTGTGATACCATTTTAAGAATCTTGGGGGAGTTGTTGTGCCCATGGCCAGAACGAAAATACTGGCGAACTCTGTTATGCAAATCTACAGCTTTGCCAACATAGAGTATCGCCTCATTTTCATCGTGCATTATATAAACTCCTGGTTTGTGAGGGAGTTTTGTTAGTTCTTCTTCAATATTAAAGACTTCATTTGTGTATTTCATAACAATGATTATACAATGTGAAGAGTTAAAATAATAGTGAAAAAAATATAAGTCTATTGTATAATACTAAGGCGTAACTTGGCTTATGCTTTTTATAAATGGTATATAACAGGAGAGTAATATGCAGGACGAATATAATGTGTCGCTTACTCAGTTCATTGAGAAGATGAATCTGAAGAATCATACTCCGGAGATTGATACTGATAAGATATTTATTACCGATCCGGATATTAATAGACCAGCTCTTCAGCTGGCTGGCTTCTTTGAACATTTCGATAATACACGTATTCAGATATGCGGAAATGTTGAGCATGCATATCTTGCTGATATGCATACCAGAGATGAAAATATAGAAATCTTTGATAAGCTCTTTAGTCATGGAATACCATGCCTGGTTTTCTGTAGAGATATTCAGCCGTATGATTTTATAGTTGATGCTGGTAATAGACATGGAATCCCGGTTCTTACTAGTAGTGCAACTACATCGTCATTTGTTCATGAGACTGTTAGATATCTGCATGAGGAACTAGCTCCTAGAATATCTATGCATGCAGTTCTTGTAGATGTTTTCGGTGAAGGTCTTCTTATTATGGGAGATAGTGGAATAGGTAAGAGTGAGGCTGCTCTTGAACTTATAAAGCGTGGTCACAGACTTGTTGCTGATGATGTTGTAGAAATCAAGAAAATCAGTGATGAACAGTTGATAGGTCAATCCCCTGAGATTACCAGACACTTCATCGAACTTCGTGGTATCGGAATAATAGATGTTAAAACTATGTTCGGTGTTGAGTGCGTTAAGATATCACAACAGATAGATCTTGTTATCAAACTTGAGGAATGGAATAAAGATGCAAATTACGATAGACTTGGTCTGTCGGATAATTATACAGAGATTCTGGGTACAAAGATTGTATCGCATTCAATACCTATAAGACCTGGTAGAAACTTAGCAATCATACTTGAGTCTGCCGCTGTCAATCATAGACAGAAGAAGATGGGATATAATGCAGCGCAGGAAATGTACAACAGAGTCACAAAAGGACTTAAAGGATAGGGAGGAATTATTATGGCAAAATATGTATTCGGAGTTGATATTGGTGGAACAACAGTTAAGCTTGGACTTTTCAATATTGACGGTGAAGTTCTTGATAAATGGGAGATTACCACTAGAAAAGAAGATGGTGGCGCATATATATTAAAAGATATAGCTGAATCCGTAGAAGCAAAGATGGCTGAAAAAAATATAGATAAGTCAGATGTTACTGGCGTTGGAATGGGTGTTCCTGGTCCTGTAAAAGAAGACGGTACTGTTATGAAGTGTGTAAATCTTGGTTGGGGCATGTTTAATGCTGCAGAAGAGTTATCTGGTCTTCTTGGTCTTCCTGTTAAAGCGGGAAATGATGCGAATATGGCTGCTCTTGGTGAATATTGGCAAGGCGGTGGAAAAGAGTATAAGAGTATCATCATGGTTACACTTGGAACAGGAGTTGGTGGTGGTATCATAATTAATGGTAAGATGATGGCTGGTGTTAATGGCGCTGGTGGAGAGATTGGCCATATGACTGTTGATCTTGATGAGCAGGATAAATGTAACTGTGGCAAAAAAGGATGTCTCGAGCAGTATGCATCAGCTACAGGTATTGTAAGACTTGCAAATCGTGCCCTTCAGTCTAGTGATAAGCCTTCAAAACTTAGAGATGTAAAGACTATATCAGCTAAAGAAATCTTTGATGCGGCAAAAGAAGGGGATGAACTTGCTCAGAGCCTTGCTGAGGAACATGGAAAATATCTCGGACTTGCTCTTGCAAATGTAGCTTGTGTAGTTGATCCAGATGCATTTGTTATAGGTGGTGGCGTTTCAAAAGCTGGTGATATACTTATCGATATTACAAAGAAGTATTTTGAAGAATTTGCATTTCATGCTTGTAGAAATGCTAGTTTTAAGCTTGCTACTCTTGGAAATGATGCTGGTATATTCGGTGCAGCGGCTTCTATACTCTTATAGTATA
>CACWGK010000040.1 GCA_902760415.1 uncultured Lachnospiraceae bacterium | reverse complement strand
GACACATTCTGCGAAGCAGAATCAATACTTGCTTAGCAAGTATTGCATATCACGAAGTGATATGGTGCAGACCGCTTATGGTCTCGAATGTGTGTCTGCTGATCTCTTAGCAAGGGGCTTGCTCGCGGCGAAATGTATTGAATAAGTATGAAGGGGGATTGACATGTCTAAGGAGAGAAAACTGGCGTTTACGTATAATGCACCTGTAACGCTGACATTTGCACTTATTTCATTTATCGTGCTGGTTGTTGGCTGGATAACTGGTGGAAAGAGCACGGAGATGTTTTTTATGGTTTATAGAAGTAAGGTTTCTGTAGCCTGGTTCGTTAGACTGTTCGGACATGTGCTTGGTCATAGTTCACTCTCTCATTATGCTGGAAATATGACACTGTTCCTGCTGCTGGGTCCGGTACTTGAAGAGAAGTATGGACATGCAACGCTTATAGAAGCATTTGCAATTGTGGCTGTGATATCGGGACTTGTTAATATCTTGTTCTTTAGTACAGGTCTTCTTGGTGCCAGCGGTCTTGTGTTCATGATGATAATCCTCGTGTCGGCGTCAGACCTGAAGCGTGGTGAGATTCCAATCACTATGATTCTGGTTATGATCATATATCTCGGATCGGAGCTTTGGAGCATGGTTGTAGCGAAGGATAATATATCGCAGCTGACACATATTATAGGTGGACTGTGTGGTGCACTTTTTGGAGCTGTTTTGAATAATTATAAAAAGTAAAAAATGACATCTTACTGTTATATATATTGTCTAAAAATAGAGTGTAGTTATTAGTAATATTTACTTGTAACTATGCTCTAATTGTTTTATACTAAAGAAATGCTTGAAAAGCCAATACTGTCAAAAATTGCGGCTTTCAGAAGAATGAGGTTGAAAGGAGATTAAGGATTTGGACAAAGGAAAAAGAACCAGATTTCTCGTAGTGATGGCTATAGTTCTGGTACTGCTCCTGGTCAGCATTTTTGTCACTAACAAGGGAGGCGGAACTCACGAGTCGATTAAGACTGTAATGCGAGATGCTGTTATTCACGAAGAGAACAAGATGAACTTCTTCGGACTTACAGTTAACCCTTCACTTGTAGCAGGTTATATTGTCTCAGCATTATTACTTTTTATTGCTTTGATGATAAGAATATTCGCTATTCCTCGTTTCAAGACTGTACCTGGTAAGTTTCAGATGGTTATTGAGATGTGGGTAGGATATTTTGATAATCTGGCCAAAACGAACAGTCCACATTTGAATAAGGCTCTTGGAGCATATACATTTGCTGCAGGATCATATATATTCTTAGGAACTATATTTGAACTTTTTGGAATCCAGTGGATGACTACTAATGGACACCCTATGGCACTGCCTGCTCCACTTTGTGATATCAACGGAGCGATAGCAATGGGTGTGTTCTCATATGGATTCATTATGTCTGGTGGTATCAGAAAGAATAAGGTAAAGGGAGTTGTGCTTACATTAAAGGAGTTCTCACTTCCAATATCTATGAGCTTCCGACTTTTCTGTGCACTCCTTTCTGGAGCACTTGTAACGGAACTTGTATATTACACCATGATGCTCAGCTTTGTTCTTCCAGTTTTTGTAGGTGTTCTATTTACACTGATACATGCTGTAGTACAGGCATACGTACTTACGATGCTAACATCGATTTACTATGGTGAGGTATCAGAGGTTCACGAGAAGAAGCCTAAGAAAAAGAAAGAGAAGAAAACTGAAGTTGCCGTAGAGGCATAGAGTTTGAATAGATAAATTATACTGAATAATAAAGTAGAAAGAGGTATTGATATGAAACTATTAAAGAAATCACTTTTAACAATTGTGTTATTCTTTGCAGCATTTGCACTTTTCTCAGCAGCAGCACCTGCTACAGTATCTTATGCAGCAGAGACAGAAGCAGAGGTTGAGGCTGAAGAGGGTGGAGATAATGCAACAGCTGGTAAGGCTATTGCAGCAGCTATCTCAATTGGTATTGCAGCTGGACTTGGTGCTTTAGGTATGGGTCTTTGCGTTGGTAAGTCAGCTGAAGGAATTGCTCGTCAGCCTGAGGCAGAGGGTAAGATCAGAACTACTATGATTCTTGGTATCGTATTTATAGAGACAGCTGTTCTTTACGCACTCGTTGTATCGATCCTAGTCATATTCGTCCTATAACAAAACAAAACTGGAATTAACATATTTAGGTTAAGAAGAAAGTATATAGATTGTTAAGTAAGTTTAATATATTTGAGAGGTAAGAAAATGCCATTAGGAATTGATCTAACACAGATTTTACTGCACATGTTCAATGTGGTTATTCTTTTTGGAGGTCTGTACGTTATTATATATGCTCCTGTGAAGAAGATAATGCAGCAGAGAGAAGAGCATTATAAAGAAATGGATGAAACAGCTCAGAAGATTTTATCTGAGGCTGAACAGAAGAATGCCGAATATGAAGAAAAACTGAAAAATGTTGACTCAGAGATTTCACAGCAGAAGAAGAAGGCATCTATGGATATCGCTACAATGAGATCAAATGCAGAGGCTGAAGCAAAAGAAACTGCAGCTAAGATTATAGAAGATGCTAAGAAGGATGCTGAGAATCAGAGAAATGCAATCGTAGAATCAGCTAAGAAGGATATTACAGCTATGGTTGAGGATGCAACTCGTAAGGTTGTTCTTGCTGGTAATACTAGTGAAGCATATGACATGTTTCTTGATAATGCTGAAAGGAGCGATAGTTAAGTGGCGGAAGAAAAGATTGTTAAGGCCCTGCTCTATGCTCCTGCAGAACCTGATGCCACTCAGAAGAAAAGATTCACCGATTTTATCGTAAAGAAGTACGGCGAAGATATTCCATTTGAGTGGATAGAGGATAAGAATCTAAGTTCTGGGTTCAAGCTTGTAGTTGGCGAGGAGGTCTATGACTGGACAAATGAAGGTCGTCTTCATCAGTTAGAGGGAATGCTTCGTGAACTTAAGGAAGAAAAGGTTTCTTCTGGTTCAGAGCTTATTTCTCTTATGAAGAGCAGTATCTCAGAGTGGCAGCCTCAGGTTATCGCTGAGGAAGAAGGTCACGTTGAGACTGTTGGTGACGGAATCGTATTTGTTGATGGACTTAAGTCTGTAATGTATGGCGAGATTGTTGTATTCGAGTCAGGCGTTAAAGGAATGGTTCAAGAACTTAGACCATCGGATATTGGTGTAATCCTCTTCGGTGATGATACTGATGTTACTGAAGGCAGCAGGGTTATGAGAACTGGCAAGACTGCTGGTATACCAGTTGGTGATGGCTTCCTTGGAAGAGTTGTTGATCCACTTGGTAATCCAATAGATGGTGAAGGTCCTATCGATGCTGATGATTATAGAGCGGTTGAGACAGCTGCGCCTGGTATCGTAGAGAGGCAGTCTGTTGATTCTCCTATGAATACTGGTATTTTGTCTATCGACTCTATGTTCCCTATTGGTAAGGGACAGCGTGAGCTTATTATCGGAGATAGACAGACAGGTAAGACAGCGATAGCGCTGGATACTATACTTAATCAGAAAGATAATGATGTTATCTGTATATATGTTGCCATCGGACAGAAGGCAAGTAGTGTGGCACAGCTTGTAGGTACTCTTAAGAAGAAGGGTGCACTTGACTATACTATAGTTGTAGCCGCAAATGCATCTGAACCAGCACCTATTCAGTATATTGCTCCATATTCTGGAACATCTCTTGCTGAATACTTTATGTGGAAGGGTAAAGATGTACTTATAGTGTATGATGATCTGTCAAAGCACGCTATAGCTTATAGAGCTTTGTCACTTCTTCTTGAAAGGTCTCCAGGTCGTGAGGCTTATCCAGGAGATGTATTCTATCTGCATTCAAGACTGCTGGAGAGATCTGCACGTCTTTCGGATGAGCTTGGTGGTGGTAGTATCACAGCTCTTCCTATAGTTGAGACACAGGCTGGAGATGTATCAGCTTATATTCCTACAAATATCATTTCCATCACAGATGGACAGATATTCCTTGAGAGTGATCTCTTCTTCTCGGGTCAGAGACCTGCTGTTAACGTTGGTCTGTCTGTATCCCGTGTTGGTGGAGCGGCACAGACTAAGGCTATGAAGAAGGCTGCGGGTACACTTCGTCTTGATCTTGCACAGTATCGCGAGATGGAGATATTCACACAGTTCTCTAGTGACCTTGATGACGCAACTAAGAGACAGCTTGCTTATGGACAGGGACTTATGTATCTGCTGAGACAGCCTCAGAATAACCCATTTAAGCTTCATGAGCAGGTTATTATGCTTGTGGCAGCTTCGGCTAAGGTTATGGTTGGTCTTCCGATAGATGATATAGGTCATTTCAGAAATGAACTGCTCGCATATTTCCATGAGGAAGAGGAAGCTCTTTGCAAGTCTATTGATTCAACAGGTCAGCTTTCGGATGACGAAAAACAGATGATTATAGACGCAGCGACTAAGTTCCGTGAATCATATAAACCTGAATAAATTAGTGGCATATGCCACATATGAGTAAAAATGGCTAATACAAAAGAGATTAAAAATAGAATAGGCAGCGTACAGAATACGCAGAAGATTACAAATGCGATGTACCTAATCTCTTCTACGAAGATGCGTAAGGCAAAGGAAGAACTGGATAGAACCAGACCTTACTTTGAACTTCAGGAACATGAGATTCGTCGTATCTTCCAGACGGAGATAGATATCACCAGCCGTTACTTCTATCCAAAGACAGGTAGAAAGCCTGCGGAGACTTATGCGTACTTGATAATTACTGCTGATAAGGGTCTTGCTGGTGCGTATAACCAGAATGTTATAAAGCTGGCAGAAGAAGAGATGGCTAAGCATAAGAAGACTAAGCTCTACGTTGTTGGTGAGTATGGACGTAGGTACTTTACACGTAGACATTATGAGTTGGAGAAGTCCTTCTTATATACGGCGCAGAATCCTTCATTTTCGAGAGCGCGTGAGATAAGTTCGATACTGCTTGAGAAGTATGACAACAAGGAGATTGATGAGATTCGTATCATATATAGTGATATGGAAAGTGAGTTTTCTACAGTTGTCAAAATGATGCGCCTGCTCCCATTTGACAGAAAGGAATTCTGGACTAAGCAGGAGGAGAGGAACGAGAAGGATGTTCACTACGAGTTCTATCCAAATGTTAACGAGGTTATCAATCGTGTTATACCTGGATATGTTTCAGGATGTATATACGGTGCGCTTGTAGATAGTTTCTCTGCGGAGCAGAATGCGCGTATGACTGCTATGGATTCTGCAAACAAGAATGCTGAGACACTTCTTGCTGACCTGAAGGTTCAGTATAATAGAGTTCGTCAGGCTGCTATCACTCAGGAGATTACTGAGGTTGCGGCAGGTGCGAAGGCTCAGAGGAAGAAGCGTAAGGCGGAAGAGTAAGTATAGATTTTTGATTATAAATGAAGTTTGAGGAGGCCACACATTGAATAGTGGAGTCTTAAGTAAAGGAAAAGTAGTACAGGTTTCTGGACCTGTTGTAGATGTGCTCTTTGAGTCGGGACATTTACCAAAGCTGAGAGATGCTCTTAAGGCAACGGTAGATGAAAATGAGCTGACTATGGAAGTAGCACAGATGCTGGGCGAGGGCGTAGTTAGATGCGTAGTTCTAGGTTCCAGTGATGGTCTTGCGAGAGGAATGGAGGTTTCACAGACTGGAGCTGGTATATCAGTTCCTGTCGGAGATGCAACTATTGGACGTATGTTCAATGTTCTCGGAGATCCAATAGATGGTGGAGACAAAATAGCTGATTCTCAGGAGAGATGGAATATACATAGACCAGCTCCAAAGTTTGAGGAGCAGAATGTATCTGTTGAGATTCTTGAAACTGGTATCAAGGTTATCGACCTTCTTGAGCCATATGCAAAGGGTGGTAAGATTGGTCTGTTCGGTGGTGCCGGTGTTGGTAAGACTGTTCTTATACAGGAGCTTATTCACAACGTAGCTATGGAGCATGGTGGTTATTCAATCTTCACTGGTGTTGGAGAGCGAAGCCGTGAGGGTAACGATCTCTGGAACGAGATGAAGGAGAGCGGAACTATAGATAAGACAGCCATGGTATTTGGACAGATGAATGAGTCTCCTGGTGTCCGTATGAGAGTTGCTCTTACAGGACTTACTATGGCAGAGTACTTCAGAGATGTACAGCATAGAGATGTGCTTCTCTTTATAGATAATATATTCAGATTTGTACAGGCTGGTTCTGAGGTTTCTACACTTCTTGGACGTATGCCTTCAGCCGTTGGTTATCAGCCAACACTTGCACAGGAGATGGGTGCTCTTCAGGAGCGTATTACTTCCACATCTGCTGGTTCAGTTACATCAGTTCAGGCTGTATACGTGCCTGCCGATGACCTTACAGACCCAGCGCCGGCAACAACATTTACCCATCTGGATGCTACTACTGTTCTTAGCCGTAGAATAGCTGAGCAGGGTATCTATCCTGCCGTTGATCCACTTGCATCAACTTCTCGTATCCTTGAAGCTGATGTGGTTGGTGAGGAGCATTACAAGGTTGCTCGTGAGGTTCAGGAGTATCTGCAGAAGTATAATGAACTTCAGGATATCATCGCAATCCTTGGTATGGATGAGCTCTCGGATAGAGATAAGGATGTAGTTAACCGTGCTCGTAAGATACAGAGATTCCTGGCACAGCCTATGTTCGTTGCTGAGAAGTTTACTGGTATGGATGGTGTATATGTACCTGTAAGTGAGACAGTTAGAGGCTTTAAGGCTATTATCTCTGGTGAATATGATGATCTTCCTGAGGCTGCTTTCTACAATGTTGGTACTCTCGAAGATGCTATTCGTAAGGCGGAGACTCTGTAATCTCTCGTGCTTACATATCATTTTTTGAGGAAGATAAATGGATTTATTTAATGCAAAAATTATAGAAGCGGATAGTACCTTCTATTCTGGCACTATGCAGTCGCTGGTTGTTCCGACTATTGATGGACAGTATGGTGTGCTTGCACATCATCAGAACCTCATGGTTGCTATGATTCCTGGTCTTCTTAAGTTTATGGATGAGGAAGGAAACTGGCAGGAGGCTTCTGTATCAGATGGTATGATGCGTATCGAGGATGGCGAAGTGCTTATCCTTGTTGATGCTGCTGAGTGGCCATATGAGATAGATGCTGAGAGAGTCAGACAGAAAGAGGCTGCGGCTAGAGAGGCTATGCTTCAGAAAAGAAGCGTTAGAGAATATACTCTTGCTGAGGCAAGTCTCAAGAGAGCTATCTCGCGTATGAAGATTAAAGACGGAGACCATATGGGTTAAGCGTATGCCACGATTAACGGGTTCGGAAACTAAAGAAGAGTTAGAAAAGCGTTATGGTATAGATTTGTCTCCAGAGTCTATCAGGAAAAGAACTATCAGAGATGTAGTTATCTTGATATTTGTCGGTATCATTTACTATTTTGTTGTTAAATATACTGACTTTGGACTGAAATGCTATATACATGAGCTTACTGGTTTTGACTGCCCGGCTTGTGGTACTACTAGAATGATTGTTTCGGCATCAAAACTGGAAATCGCAAAGGCTTTTCGATATAATAGATTTATGTTTGTGACATTTCCCTTTGTTGTAGGGGAAGTTATCTACTTTTTCTATATCAACGAAGCGAAGAAACCTGTGAATAAGATTAATCAGGTGATTATCTTTATATGGCTCGGTCTTTTTGTATTATATGGCGTGCTTAGAAATATCCTGCCGATATAGTGGGAATGGGCTGTCGTATGATTACATTTAGATATAACTTAATGTGTTTTAAGGAAGGAAGGGAGAAAGTATATGGAAAGTATGAAGAAGTACATTGCTGAGTTTATTGGAACATTTACACTTGTATTTATCGGATGCGGTACTGCTATGCTTGTTGGATGCGATGCAGCCAGTGGCTGTGGATATATCCTGACAGCGTTTGCATTTGGACTTGCGATTGTTGCACTTGCTTATGGCGTAGGTAACATCTCAGGCGGACATGTTAACCCTGCCGTATCACTGGGCGTACTTATCAGTGGAGGTATGTCTGTTGGTGATTTCTTTGGATATGTAGTTGCTCAGTGTCTTGGAGCTCTTGCGGGTTCAGGCGTTCTTGCTTGTATCTTTGGACTTGGTGGAGTTGAGGATAAGACAGGCGGTTATGGCACAAATGGTCTCGCTGGTGTTGGAGATAGTGTAGGAGCTGGCATCTTAGTAGAGATTATACTGACATTCCTTTTCGTTATATTAATCCTTGGTGTGACATCTAAGAATCAAAATCACGGTTCATTTGGTGGACTTATTATAGGTCTCACACTTGTAGGAATTCATATTATAGGTATTGGACTTACAGGAACAAGTGTAAATCCAGCTAGAAGTCTTGGACCTGCTATTGTAGCAGCCATTGACGGAAATACAGCACCTATGCAGGTTGTTTGGGTATTTATAGTAGCACCTCTTATTGGTGGCGCTCTTGCAGCATTTGTATATAAGTTCCTTGAATCTGCAAAGGAAACTAAAGAATAATCGGGAGGTATACTATGGACGATAATAACATGAATCCATATTCAGGAGATCCTAGCTTCAATCCATATGCGGGAGATCCAGCTGGGACAGAACCAGTTGTAAATGATGCTGTTAGCTTTGATGCGACAGCAAGCGAGCCAGTATCTAGTGTGAGCGCTTCTGATCCATATGGTCAGCCGGTACCAAGCGTTAGTGAGCCAACAGCGCCAGTGTCAAGTACACCAGATCCATATGGTCAGCCAGTACCAAGCGTTAGTGAGCCTACAGAGCCAGTGTCAAGTACACCAGATCCATATGGCCAGCCAGTACCAAGCGTTAGTGAGCCAACAGTGCCAGCGCCAAGTACACCAGATCCATATGGCCAGCCAGTACAAAGTGTTAGCGAGCCAACAGCGCCAAGTACACCAGATCCATATGGCCAGCCAGCGCCAAGCACTAGTCAGCCAACACAGGGTATAGCAGATCCATATGGTCAGCCAACACCAAGTACACCAAGTACTCCGAATCCATATGGCCAGCCAGCTGGTAATGTATATACACCAAGCAATAATTATGGTGGTCCAACAAATGGATATACTGGTCCAACTAATAGTTATGGTGGAAATAGTTATAATTCATCATATAATGGAACAGGTTATAATGCTACTAGACCTACTCTTCAGCCAGAAGATGGTAAGGCTACAGCGGGTATTATATTATCAATATGTTCACTTGTATTCTGTTGCTTGGGAGTAATCCTTGCACCTATCGGAATGGTTCTTAGTAAGCAGGCTATAAATGCTGGAAATGATTCTGGTAAAGCTAAGGCAGGATGGATATGTGGTATTATAGGTCTTGTACTCAATATCCTGTTTATCGTAATGTACATTGTGCTTATAGCACTTGGAATAGCTAATAGCTAATATAGCAAATGATATATTGCTGATAGAAAGAAATGTTATGAATCGGAATTATTGACTGATTCACTTGCGTTATCAATCGCCTCTTCGTAGCCCTTAAGGGCTGCGAATGGGGCGAATATTTTTGCTCTGTTTTCTTGAGACATGTGTGGATGGCGAGCTTCGAACTCGTCTCCCTTATGAACAGGTCGTTCCATATTTATTATATCTTTATATTCTTCACTGTAATCTATATTCATATCAGGATTTATGTCCTCCAATTTGAGAGTTACGTTCTCTGGTGGTTGCACCTTCTAGATAATTGGTTCCTTTTAATACTGCATTTTTACCGTACTTACCCTGGATTTCGAGGAGAGCTCTCTGGAGTTTTTTCTCCTGCTCTGCCTCTTTATAGTCTGTGAATAGATCCATTTGCTGGTAGTTTTCAGATTCCTTCTTCAGGTTGTTGGCGGCAATGGTTATTCGTCTGACGGTTACGCCAGGATTTACTATTCTGTCAAAGAGAGACAGCATTCCTGCCATAATCTTCTGGGTAGAGCTTGTGTGATCACCAAAGTTTACTGTTCCGTGAGAAGGTATGGGAACCATTCTTCCGTAGTAGTCGATAGCTACATCGCCATCGTAAGTACCATTATCAACAGATTCTCTGTCGTAACCAATGGTAAGGGTGAAGGAGTCGGAGAGTACCTTCTTGGATACCATATCGAGAACTAGGAGGTCTGTCATCTCAGCTACTATGATACGTGCTTTATCGGTTGGATAAGGTTCCTGAAGTACCTGACCGGATGATAGGGAGTTGGTACTTGGCTTGTATCCCTTTATATCCTTGATAAGTGTTGGTTCAATTCCCCATGCGTGATCTATAAGGATTTCGGCATCTATTCCGAAGTTTTTATATATGTACTCTTCGTTATATATGCTTTCGCGGGCCAGCTGTCCCATAGTATATATCTTCATTTTAGCCAGGCGTCTTGCGGTTCCTGGGCCGATGCGCCAGAAGTCAGTAAGCGGCTTATGTCCCCACAGAAGCTTTCTGTATGACATTTCATCCAGTTCTGCTATACGAACTCCGTCCTTATCCGCAGGCATATGTTTTGCAACTATGTCCATAGCAATCTTTGCAAGATACATATTTGTTCCAATTCCCACGGTTGCTGTGATTCCTGTTTCTTCCAGTACCGACTTGATTATCGTGATAGCAAGTTCATGGGCGGTCTTTTTGTAGATGGAGAGGTAGCTCGTTACATCCATAAAGACTTCGTCTATGCTGTATACATGAATATCCTCGGAGGAAATGTATCTAAGATATATATTATATATATCGGTAGAGTACTTGATGTATCTTGCCATTCTAGGAGGAGCGATGATAAAGTCCACGTGCTTTCCGGTATGCTTCTCATAATCGCTCAGAACCTTCTTTGCTTCGAAGAGACGCGCTCTGCCGGAGATTCCGTATGCTTTAAGGGATGGAGATACCGCAAGGCAGATGGTTTTATCTGTTCTTGATTCGTCTGCTACCACGAGGTTTGTGGTGAGCGGATCTAGTCCACGTTCAAAACACTCGACGGAAGCGTAGAATGACTTGAGATCGATAGCTATATATTTTCTATTTTTTGTACTTTTTTCGTCCATAAATATATAATTTCACATTAATTTTATATGTGCAAGTTGACTGCATCATTAGAGTTGCACAAATATTTTTGTACAATATGCACAAAAAAGTCGAATGATTTTCTAGCGTACTACTGATGCAACTATATTGCTTGTATGTTACAATTAAATTGGCGGTTAAGCTAGCTAGCTGTGCATTAATAGTATAGCATTTATGCGGCTGATTGCCTAGTCGACGATCCCTTTGAAACTATACAGGAGAAGGGAGGTGGAGTGAGATGTTAAACATAGAAGTTCAGTTATGTGGATTTGTATTTGATCTAATCCTTATATTCTTTATTTCCAGACATGAGAGTGTAGGTCTTAAGAGTGAGAAGATATTCAGACAATGTCTTATAATCTATACAGCTTGTGTTGCTCTTGATATTTCCTCCATCATCGCAATTGAGTATGATAAGGTCTTGCCTCTCTATGTAGTGCATCTTGTATGCAAGCTTTATCTTGTATCTCTTGTGACAGCGTCATACTTTGCATTTGCTTATACCTATAATACAGTTATTCATATGAGGGAAAATGCTACATTTAAGAGAGCAGTTCTCATTTTGGGTTTAGTAGGTGCGGCACTGATATTTATATCTCCGATTTCCTATTATCATCAGGGAAGAATAGTTTATAGTTATGGTCCGTCGGTAATAATGACCTATATATTCTCACTGCTTTTTATCATATCAACGCTTATTACAACATTTGTGTACGCGGGTATGATGAATATGCATAGACGTAAGGCTATTAGATCGTGGATGGCACTTGAGATAGCCGCTGCAGTGGTTCAGTTCTTTGCACCATATGCGCTCTTGGTTGGCTTTGGTTCAGCACTCGGACTTTTCATCCTCTATTCAGAGCTTGAGAATCCAGAGGTCTACCTTGATAGGGTAGCGGGTTGTTTTTCATTTGAAACCTTTAGAATGTATATCGGACAGGAGTACGAGAATCTTAAGAGTTACTCTACTGTTATAGTTTGTAATGATGTTGAGATTAAGAAGAATGATGATGATGATAAGAGGAAGATCATCGTTGAGATGTCTGAGTTCCTCAATTCATTTAACTTCGCTAAGCTCTTTAGGTTAAATGATAACGACTTTGCGCTTGTCTATGACAAGGGACAGCGAGAGATGAACGAGATTGAGAGTGCGGTAAATCTGGATGTTATCAGAGAACGTTTTAAGAGTAAATGGGGCGAAAACTCGGTACTTAATACTAGGTTTCTTTATATACCAAATGGACATATAGTATCCTCAGCGGAGGAGTTCATTGAAGTATATGAGAGAAATCGCTTCAGGTTCGAAAAAGACGAAGATATGAGAATACTTGATGAGTCTGCAGGACAGGACATCAAGGAATACAGACAGATGGTGCTTGAGATTAAGGATGCGCTGCAAACTGACAGGGTTGAGGTCTTCTATCAGCCAATCTACTCGATCGAGACGGGTAAGTTTGTATCAGCTGAAGCGCTTGCACGTATTAGAGGTAAGGATGGCAAGCTTATAATGCCGGGAAGATTTATTCCGGTTGCTGAAGAATCTGGACTTATTGAGGCAATAGGTGAGAGAGTCTTTAGTAAGACTTGCAAATGTATCAAAGAGCATAATCTTAAGATGAAGGGTGTGGACTACGTTGAGGTTAACCTTTCGGTTTCTCAGTGTGAGAACCCTATGCTTTCTAGCACATATGATGAGATAATGAAGTTAGAAGAGGTTCATCCTAAGGAGATTAATCTTGAGATAACGGAAAGCTCAACGCTCAATCAGAGAAATATATTGCTGGAAAATATGAATCGTCTTATGAATATGGGATGTGGATTTTCACTTGATGACTTTGGTACAGGAGAATCAAACCTTAACTACATCGTTGATATGCCTGTAAATATAGTGAAGTTTGATAGAAGTATGGTTCAGGATTACTTTACCAATAAGCGAGCCGAGATAGTCATGAGAGCAACAGTTGGAATGATCAAGGATTTGGGACTAAAGATTGTTGCAGAGGGAGTTGAGACAGAGGAACAGGTTGAGGGTATAAAACAGCTGGGTATAGATTATATTCAGGGTTATTACTATTCAAAACCTCTATCCAAAGAAGATTTTATAGAGTTTATTGAAACAAGAAACGCTTCATGATGAACTGACACAGGATAAAGCATCCTCTCGCTTTATCCTTATACATATAGTCAGACTCATGAATAAGTGGTTAGCTTCAGATTAAGCTAAGCCGTGGGGTGACCTTTCTCGGGTCACCCCATTTTCGTTGAAGTATTGTATTATGAATGCTAAAATGAAGAGTGGTCTGATTAAGAAAAGATCAGGTTTGAAAGGGATATAGATATGAAGATTTTACATACGGCGGATATACATCTTGATTCGAAGATGACACGCCATTTTGATAAGGATAGAGCAAAGACGAGGAGAAATGAGCTGCTTGCGACATTTAATAATATGGTGAACTATGCAGCGAAGGAAGGCGTCACAGCGATTATTATAGCTGGTGATCTTTTTGATGTTCCTTCGGTGTCAGCTACTGCAAGAAATTCTGTGCTCGCTGGTATAACTTCGAATCCGGAGATAACATTTTTCTATCTTCGCGGTAATCATGATGCGACTGGATTTATTCAGGATGTTATAAAGAAACAGGGAGAGTTGCCTCGAAATCTGAAGCTTTTTGAAAATGACTGGACCAGCTATACCCTGGAAGAGGATGGCGTCGAGGTTGTGATTACTGGTGCGGAAATGACGCACGAAAATAATCGTCATCTGGTTGATAGCCTGGTACTAGATCAGAGCAAGTTTAATATAGTGACTCTTCATGGTCAGGAGACAGAGAATTCTTCTGATAAAAAGGCTGAGGTTATACCACTTCGTGACTATCGTAATCGTGGTATAGATTATATGGCACTTGGACATATACATGAGCCTAAGATAGAGCAACTGGATTCCAGGGGTAGGTATTCATATCCTGGATGTCTTGAAGGTAGAGGCTTCGATGAGTGCGGACCTCGTGGCTTTAATATGCTTACGATTACTAAGGGTGAGTCGGGAGCAAGTGCACCAACATTCGAGGTGGAGTTTATTCCATTCGCAGAAAGAGTTATGCATGAGTTAGATATAGATGCGAAGGAGCTTTTGACATCAGATGATGTTATCGCACGAGTTCGTGAGATGGCTGCGGCACAGAATGTGCTGGATAGAGATATGGTTAAGGCTCAGATATGTGGTGGCGCTTCTCTGGATGCTGAGTTTGATCTTAGATATATAGAGAAGATGCTGGAGGGGGATTTCTACTATATCACAGTAAGAGATAAGTCGAGCCCGATTATTGATTATGATTCATTTATGTATGATAAGACTCTCAAGGGTGAATTCATCAGAAATATAAGGGCTGAGCAGGAGGCTGGGAAGCTTTCTGAGGACGAGGCGGCTCAGATTATCAAGATTGGAGTTTTACTGCTTGCGGGAGAGGAGGCCTTATCATGAGACTGATTAGTTGTCATATAGAGAACTTTGGAAAGCTCTCGAATGTTGATATAGATTTTAATGGTTCGGTTCATAAGATATGTGAGAGAAATGGATGGGGTAAGACTACTCTCAGTTCTTTTATCCTCTCTATGTTCTACGGACTTGAGGGAACTAACAAGAAGAAGTATGAAGAAAATGAGAGAAAGCAGTATCTTCCTTGGAATAGTGGATATTTCGGTGGAGAGCTTACATTTGAGGTAGATGGAAAGAAGTATATTATCCTTCGTAACTTCGGGAAGAAGGATAATGAGGCTACTTTCCAATTGCTGGATGCAAGTACTAGGCTCGAGTCAGGGGACTACTCAGAGAAGATAGGCGAGGAACTTTTTGGAGTTAATCGTGAGTCCTTTGTTAGAACGGCATTTATTGGACATAATGATATCAAGTATCAGGGCTCAAACAGTGTGATAAATGCAAAGGTAGGTTCCTTGTCCCAGCAGGGGGATCTGGAGAATTATGATAAGGCCAAGGCCCTTTTAAAGGATTATCTGAATGGTAAATCTCCGACTAGATCTACTGGTGAGCTGAGTAAACTTAAGAACTCTATAAGTGAACTGGAACGTGATATTGCTACGACAGAAGATTTAGAGAAGCGTCTAAATGATGTAAGAGAGAATATATCCAGTGAAGAGAGAAAGCTCTCGGCTTTAGAAGAACGTAATAAGGCTCTTACAGAGGCGAGAAATATGAGGTCTGAAATCGATGGCCTCGAGAAGAGTGTTAAAGCTCTTCCGGGAATCGATAAGTCTAAGATGGATAGACTCGCGAAGATCTTCGAATCAGGAGTTCCAGAGGAGCAGGAGTTTGAAGACAAGATAGGAGTATGCAACGAGGTACAGAATCTGATCCAGAAGAATGATACTCTGGAAATGATGATTGAAACCATAATCGATAATGCTGAGAATGCTGCTAACACAGACGATAAGGTTCAGCAGGCAAGAGCAGATCTTGTATCGAAGAGAAAGCGCTTAACGGTATTTAGCATCGTATCTATCATTGTTGGAATTGCGATTATAGTACTTGCGGCTGTGCTCAAGAAGAGTATTCTGATGTATGCTATAGCGGGAGGTACTGTGTTTATCCTCGAGGGAATTATCACTATGTATAAGAATCTTTCTGAGAAGGTGGTCTATACAGGTGGCACGGGAGCCTCGCAGACTAGTATAAATGATAAAAATCAGATAGAAAGATATAAGCAGAATATCAAGGCAAATAACGATACTATCAAGTCCTATGAGAATGAACTGAAGGAATTCTTTGCTAGATTCGGCGCTTCTTACTCAAGAGTAGATGCTGAGAACTTCTTATATGATCTTAAGTCTAAGGCTAAGGAATATAAGGAAACTACAGTAAATATAGAACTTTACGATAATCAGACCAGAGATATTCAGAATGAACTTGCTGAGAAGAAGGCAAGCTGGGATAGATTTATAGATTCGCATCCTGAACTTAAGGGTGAGGATGCTGATGTAATAAGTCTTTTAAATGAGTTTAATTCTGAGATGAATGAATCAAGAAGTATCATAGCTAGACTCACTCAGGAACAGCATGATATTCTGGAAAGAATAGATGATCTAAATGATAAAAAAGATCAGCTAGCTGGTATGAAGGAGTATCAGTCAGAATTATCAGCGAGATACGATATAGTTAAGAAGACGGATAAGTATCTGACTAGTGCAAAGGATAACTTTGTAGCTGCTTATATGGCACCGCTTAAGACATCATTTGAAAAGTATTATGAAACTCTTACTGGCGATAAGGGAGACTTTGAGATAGATGCAAGCCTTTCTATATCTCTTAGAGAAGAGGGGGCGTATCACGATGTAGAGACTCAGAGTGATGGTATCGGTGATATGATAGGTCTTGCCGCTCGTATGGCATTACTAGATTCTATGTATGAAGGTGAGAAGCCATTTATCATAATGGACGATTCATTTGTTAACTTAGATGATACGAATCTTGTGGGAGCAAAGAAGTTTCTGGATGAGATAAGTAAGGAGTACCAGGTCATATATCTGACCTGCCACTCCCATTAATTCTTGACAATATTTCTTAGCCATACGCCCTTCTTAACAAGGACAAAGCCTATGATACATTTGATAAGATCTGCAGCGTGAACCAGTGCGAAGATAGTTGCAGGTCCCAGGTCTGTACCTCGTACAAGTATGTTCGCCAGTGGTACGCTGACTGTCAGGATAAATACACTATCGAACAAAAATGTGATAATAGTTTTTCCGCCAGCTCTTATGGTAAAGTAGGATGTATGAAGAAATGCATCCTTTGGCATAATGAGTGCCTGTACCATAATGAAGTGTGTTGCTACTAGTCGTGCCAGATCGTTGGTACCCTTGTAGGCCTGAGGGAAAAGTCCTGCCAGGCTGAACATTATAAGTCCTATAACTGCTGATGAAGCTATAGCAAAGGCGATGATCTTAGTATCATCTTCCTTTGCTTTTTTCATATCTCCTGCACCAAGGTGCTGACCTATGATTATTGCTACGGCGTCGCCCATGGCGACAAATACTATATTAAAGAGGTTGTTGATGGTCGTAGATATATTCATTCCTGCGACAACATTTAGACCACGTATTGAATATGCCTGGTTCAGCATAGCTATTCCGATAGACCATAGTCCTTCATTTAAGAGTAGTGGTGCGCCGGTGAGGATGTACTTTCCAACTAAATGAAGCGGAACCTTTATAGTTTTATATATTCCAGAAAGATATGGATGAGTAGCTTTATGTCTTATGCACCATATGATGACTATCGACATTTCTACAAGTCGTGCAAGTACGGTGGCTAGCGCGGCGCCTCTAACTCCCATGGCTGGAAGTCCTAGCTTTCCGAAGATAAGGATATAATCCAGAACTAGGTTTGATAGTACGGCTGCTACACCTGCAATCATCGGAACCTTAGTCTCTCCACATTCACGAAGTGTGCTGCAGTAAACCTGAGTTATATATACAGCAGGAAGCATGAAGAGAACCACTCCGAGATACGATAAACCGTAGTTAAGTGTAGCTTCGAGATTGCCGCCTTCGTTCGAGCTGTGAAGATATAGACCTATTATATTTGGACCAAACTTAAGTAAGATAAAGACTATGACCACAGTGATAATAAATCCGAGCCACAGTTTATATCTAAAGGTATGTCTTATACCTTCATGGTCGTTATTGCCATAATACTGAGCGGTGAAGATTCCTACACCAGATAGTCCGCCAAAGATGAAGAGATAGAATATGAAAATAAGCTGGTTTACTATAGAGACACCTGACATCTGCTCTGTACCCAGCTGACCAACCATTATATTGTCTAGGAGACTGACAAAGTTAGACATTCCATTTTGTATCATTATAGGAAGTGCAACGCCAAGTAGCATCTTATAGAATGCCGAGTCTCCTATGTATTTTTTCCTCACCTTTGTTAACATTTAATAATTCCTTAGTAGTATAATTCTAGACGGATAGCGTCTATTATAACAAAAATATATATCATTTCAATATATTGTTAGTTTAATTTATTAAGGAGGGAAATGTATGGACATGCCAAAGGACCCTATAATGCTGATGAGCTTTCTGAATACTCAGCTTAGAGATAACTATAGTTCGCTTACAGAACTTACAAAGAGCTACGGCGTAAGTGAGGATGAGATTATCTCAAAACTTGAGGCTGTGGGATATCATTACGATACAGAGCGAAATGCTTTTGTTCTTGCGTAAAGGCGTAAAATCATATATAGTAACATTTGGACTTCAAGTTAGATAAATATAACTTAACAATAAACTAATATTTTAAAGAGGAGAAAGATTATGAGTAAGAAACCTGTAGTACTTATGATACTGGATGGATACGGTGAGTCAGATATCCAGGATTCAAA
>CACWGK010000039.1 GCA_902760415.1 uncultured Lachnospiraceae bacterium | reverse complement strand
AGTTCGACTCTCACACGGTACTTTATATCCCTATGTAGAACAATGGTAGTTCAGCTCACTGTTAATGAGAAGGTTGGAGGTTCGAGTCCTCCCGTAGGGACTGGGATGTAGCTCAACAGGTGAGAGCCACGGCCTTATAAGCCGTAGGCCCTAACAAGGTAAATATGGGTTCGATTCCCATCATCCCGACTTTTATGCAGACGTGGCGTAATGGATCAGCGCATCGGATTTCTAATCCGACGGTTGTGAGTTCGAATCTCACCGTCTGTACTTGCAGTGTAGCTCAGTTGGTTAGAGCAGGTTCTTCATACGGACAAGATCGTGGGTTCGAATCCCACCACTGTAATCATGGGTGTGTAGCTTAGATGGCAGAGCAACGGGCTTTTAACCCGTAGGTCGAGAGTTCGAATCTCTCTACACTCATTATATGGATGTGTAACTCAGTTGGTTCAGAGTAGCGGTCTCTTAAACCGAAGGTCGTGGGTTCGAGTCCCACTACATCCACTAAAAGATATACTTCAGGTATACTTTACAAATAGATATATCGTGTTATAATCGAACCATAAAATCTTTGAAAGGAATTAAAAGCAATGAACACATTTAGAAACTTATATCTGCATAGTGAATATTCGCTCCATAGTCTCGAATCAGAATCAGACAATGGAATATTTGTTATGCGCTGAAGATATAAGTGGAAAATGAAAGCTAAAAGATATATAGCCGCTTATGCTTAGTGCATAGGCGGTATTTTTATAGGTTAAGTCTATGGAGATACTGCGAAAAAGTAGTGTCTCCTTTTTATTTTGTATAAGCCTGTGTGATGGAAATGGTATACATAGCGGTCTTAGAAACCGTGGCGAAAGCATGAGGGTTCAAGTCCCTCCGCAGGTACTAAATAAGCCCTCGTAGCAGAATTGGAATATGCATCGGATTTAAGCTCCGTGGTTTGTGAGTTCAAGTCTCACCGAGGGTATCTGGAGCTAACATCAAAAATATGATGAAGGCTCGTAATATAAAGGTTAAAGATGTCCAGGCTGTATGTGGGTTTGGTACACCGCAGGCAATCTTCAAGTGGATGCGTGGTGACTGTATGCCTACTATAGATAATATGATCATCATAGCTGATATGTTTGGTTGCACTATGGATGACATTGTGGTTGTAGATAAATAGATATCTTGCAATTGAATGTAAGATATCTTACTAATGGCGGGTTCGTCTAAATGGTTAGGACGTTAGCCTCTCAAGCTAGAAATGTTGAGTTCGAGTCTCACATCCGTCAATTTTGTGCCAAGCATACTTCGTATGCTTGCAAGCCTTGCTATGCAAGTCTTGATTCTGTTTCACAGAATGCATTCTCACTTCGTTCGAACTGCCGATTACTCTGTAATCGGTAGCTGAATGGTCCCATCGAATAAATGGCTAGTTCACCGGGCTTTCAATCCGGAAATGCTGGGTTCGAGTCCCGCTGGGATCACTGTGGCTTTCGTACAATGGTCAGTACCTCAGATTGTGGATCTGAAGATATGGGTTCGATTCCCATAGGTCACACTTATATAAATAGAAGAAACACATGCCGTATGTCCGGGTGGTGAGGGAGCTGTCTTGAAAACAGTTGGCCTGAAAAGGCTTGCAGGTTCAAATCCTGTGTACGGCGTTTATAGGTGGATGAGCAGAATTGGTATTGCAGCGGACTGTAAATCCGTGGCTTCGGCACTGGGGGTTCAAGTCCCTCTCCACCTACTATATGCCTGTATAAGTCCTAATTTGGTAAGGCAGGAGATTGCTAATCTCCGAGTAATCAGAGTCTTCTGATGTTCTGGTTCGAGTCCAGATACAGGCGCTTAATAAGTTAAGGCGTTGTGAGTGAAAATTATTGCTTGCAATGCTTTTTTTCTATGTTTTTAGGAACGCAAAACACAATGTATATCGTGTAAAGTTCCTTATTTTATAAGGAAAAATGAACTTACTCAGGCAAGGGAGATGAATTCTTATTTGGAGGAGTATCAAAAAATAGATAATCCATAAAGAATAAATAGACATATATTGCATATTATGGCATAAATATACTAACAAGATGCAATATATGTCTATTTAATTTGCAGGTGATTATATATGAATAATATATTTGAAATAAGTGATCGTTTGAAACAATATAGAATTAATTATCCTATGACGCAGAGGGAATTAGCTGATAAAACA
Organism: uncultured Lachnospiraceae bacterium; assembly: GCA_902760415.1. GTDB lineage: Bacteria > Bacillota > Clostridia > Lachnospirales > Lachnospiraceae > Eubacterium_Q. The sequence continues at coordinate 17,390 of CACWGK010000039.1, read as the reverse complement.
GGTATATCGGTTCGGAGTATATCGAGATTTGAAAATGGAGAGGATATTAGTCTATCTGCATTTTTGAAAATACTCAGAGCGTTAGAATTGGATAATCGTATAGATGTGCTTGTACCAGATTATAAAAAAAAGGCCATCTGCTTATCTGGAGTCTGAGCAAAAATAGTCGAGATTTTAAAAGAGAGATTTTGTTAATATTCGCTCATAAGGAGATGAGCTAATGAATGAGCAAAGAGATGCAGTAAGAGTGATGCAGGATTATATAAGTGAACATCTTTCAGAGGATATCACGATAGAAGATCTGGCGAAAAGTTCTTCATTTTCACCTGGGTATGCGAGGAAACTTTTTGAGAAGCATTTGGGTATGACCCCGGCGGTTTATATCAGGCGCCTAAAACTGTCGAAGTCAGCTCTTAGACTTAGGGATGAAAAAGTATCAGTTCTCGATGTTGCGCTGGACATGGGATTCGGAAGTGTAGATGGATACCAGCGAGCATTTAGACGCGAATACGGTTGTAATCCCAAAGAGTATGCTCTTTGTCCGATTCCGTTATGGCTCTTCACGCCTTATCTGATAATGAATGAAGAAAGGAAAATGAGCGAAATGAGTGAAATAAGAAATGTATTTATTCAGGTTATTGAGAAACCAGCTAGGAAAGTTATCATCAAAAGAGGTATTAAGGCTGACGAATATTTCAGCTACTGTGAGGAAGTAGGCTGCGATGTTTGGGGACTTCTAACAAGTATCAAGTCTATAAGCGGTGAGCCTGTATGTATGTGGCTTCCGGAGAATATGAGAAAACCTGTGACAAATGTATACGTTCAGGGTGTGGAAGTCGAAGAGGATTATGACGGACCTGTTCCAGAAGGATTTGAAGTGATTGAACTTCCAGCTGCGACTTTCCTTCTGTTCAGAGGCGAACCATTTGCAGATGAAGATTATGTAGCTGCAATTAATGAGATATGGGATGCGGAGAAGAAGTATAATCCTGAATTCATAGGATACAAATGGGATGAATCTAATCCTAGAATCCAGCTTGAACCACGAGGCGAGAGAGGTTACATCGAACTTGTACCTGTAAAGAAGAATAAATAAAGAGAAAATATTGTAAACAATTAAGATTCATTTAAAGACTTTTTAAAAGATTTAGGTTATATATATACCAAGTGGTCAATTTCTTGAGAAACTGACTTCTTGGTATATTTCTTTGTGGAAAGAAATTATTTATTACGAGAAGAGGAAAATAAAAATGAACTTTGGTTTTTCATACATTGGACTTATCTTTATAGCTATGCTGCTTATTCCTAATATAATCTGGACAAAGCATAAGCCAGAAGGATATGACGAGTATAGTAAAAATGAGAATAAAGTTCTTCTTATATTCGAAAGAATAGGTGAGGCTCTTGTTATGACACTGCTCCTTATCTTCAAGGACTGTAATATAAGACCTCGGTCTCTCTGGATTGGATGGCTGATTCTTACATTTGTCCTTATGATTATGTATGAAATGTATTGGGCAAGATATTTTAAGAGTGAGAAGCAAATGGAGGATATGTACTCTTCCTTTGCGGGCTTCCCAGTTGCAGGTGCATCGCTCCCGGTTTTCGCCGCCCTGTCACTTGGTATATATGCAAGTAATATATTTATTATCATAAGTGTGATAATTCTTGGAATAGGACATATTGGAATCCATCTTGCTCATAGAAAAGAAGTGATGGGTAGAGAAGAAAAAACAAATGAAAAAGTAACTGAAAAATCAAATGGAAAAATAAAGAAAGGAAGAAGAGTAGTTCGCGTTATTAAAACTATTCTTTTGGCTTCTGTATGCTTGGTTGTTCTGCTGATAATCGGAATAATCGCTGTAAGAAATTATAACTTCTTCGCGTGCTACATCGATACAAGTAAGGGTGTTGATGCAAGCGAATATGTGGAGATAAATGGTCAGGAACAGTTTATCAAAATCAGAGGAAGAGACGCTTCGAATCCTGTGATTTTATACCTTCATGGAGGACCGGGATCTCCAGACAGTTCCATGGCCTATACATTTACTAATGAGCTCATTGATGATTTTACAGTGGTATGCTGGGACCAGCGAGGATGCGGAAGAACATATGTAAGAAATGAAAGTTTAGATAAAGAAAATGAGACAGTGACATTTGATCAGGCACTTGCTGATGTAGATGCCCTTACGCAGTATCTGAAGGAAAGATTTAACCAAGATAAGATAGTAATTATGGGACATTCCTATGGCTCAGTGCTTGGTAGTACTTATGCTTATGGGTATCCGGAAAATGTTGAAGCATTTATTGGAATTGGTCAGTTTGTGAGCTTCGAGTCATCTACAGAATATGAATATATAGATGCTCTTGAAAAGGCAAATGCAGCAGGCGATGACACTACGAAGCTTACAGAAGCATATGAAAAGTTTCTTCGAGAGAAGACAGCAGAATCTGCTGGTGAAATGACTACATATGCGTCACCTTATCATAAGGCAACCCGCGAAAAGAGCACAATTCTTGCAGCACTAGTTTCTCCAACTCTATCTAGTGAAGATGTATTATGGTATAAAAATGTGACTAGTTACGATACATTTATAAAATACTGTGGTAACCTCATGGATTATCTAATGACAGTAAATCTTAGAGAGTCCCAGCCTCATTACGAAGTACCTGTATATTTCATATCTGGTGAATGTGACTGGAACTGTGCCGCACCTGATATGGTGGATTATGCCCAGATGGTTGGTGCAAAGTACGACCTTATAGAGGGTTGCGGTCACTATGTTCATAATGATGCTCCTGAAGAGTTTGCAAAGCTTGTGAAGGAGTATCTTACATCGTTTGATACGTTACCTGAATCTGAGATAGAGCAGGAAGAATCTGAAGTGACCGTAGATGTTAATAGAGATACTACTGAAGAAACCACTCAGGATGTAGCATCTGAAAATGATGCTCGAGCAGAAGGGACTAAGTTTGAGATGGTTCGTGGCGGCTCTTATATTATTCCAGAGGGCTTTGATAACATTTCCAGAGAGAACTATGCACTTCACTATGTTCAGGAGTGGAAAAACACAGATCTCGATATGTATATAATGGTAACAGATGCCATACAGGCGGATATTCCGATGAGCCTGGATGAGGAGTATGAGCAGACGGTAAGTAGTTATAGTGATCCGTCCTTGCTGCCGCTGAACATTAAAGAAGAGAGTGGATACCTTATCTCCGGAGTTGATGAGAGTGGCCTTATCACGTATCAGAAGGTGAAAACTCTTAATGATAGATACGTAAGTATATATATTACTTATCCATCTTCAAATAGTGATAAATGCAATAAGATTGTCGAAGATTTTGTAGCGAACTTTATATATGAATAAGCAAGTGCCGCCATCAATTGATGGTGGCATTTTATATGAAAAGAAAAGATGCAAAAAACATAAAAAAAGTGGTTGACAAATTATATTGCGCACAATATAATTTGGACAAAGGTAAGAAAAGTATTCGAGGTGACGATATGGGAAAAACATACGAACAACTATTATTAAAGAATCAGCTTTGCTTCCCACTATACGCTTGTGGACGCAAGATTGTGGCAAGCTATACACCATATCTAAAACCGCTGGGACTTACCTATACCCAGTACATTGTGCTAATGGTGCTATGGGAGAAGAAGACAACTAGTGTTGGTCAGCTTGGTGAGACACTGCACCTGGACGCAGGAACACTGACACCGCTTCTTAAGAGACTAGAGCAGGCGGGATATGTTACAAGAGAACGCTCGAAGGAAGACGAGCGAATAACAGTTGTAACTCTTACATCAGATGGAGAGAAGCTGAAAGAGAAGTGTAAGGATATTCCAGGAAAGCTGGCATCTGAGGGTTCACCTCTTAGTGAGAAGGATGCCAAGGAACTATATAGATTACTCTATCTGTTCCTAGACGGAGAGTAACAGATAGACAGGTTGTACAAATGTTGTATTAGGAGGTACACATATGAGTTCAGTTTATGATTTTACAGTTAAGGACAGAGATGGATCAGAGAAGAGTCTTAAGGATTATGAGGGAAAGGTTTTACTTATCGTAAATACAGCAACAGGTTGTGGATTCACACCTCATTATGATCCGATGGAGGCTATGTACAAGGAGCTTAAGGATAAGGGATTTGAGATTCTTGACTTCCCTTGCAATCAGTTTGCAGGTCAGGCTCCAGAGTCAGATGATAAGATAAATGAGTTCTGCACCATGAAGTTTGGAACAGAGTTCCCTAGATTTGCAAAGATTGAAGTAAATGGTGATGATGCTCTTCCGCTCTTCGCATACCTTGCTACAGAGAAGCCATTTGCAGGTTTTGGTAAAGGCATTAAGAATGCGGCGCTTGAGAAGTTTGCAAATGCCAACAACAAGAAGTATGGCGATAAGGCTTATATCAAATGGAACTTCACAAAGTTCCTTATAGATAGAAAGGGAAATGTTATAGCACGTTTTGAGCCTACAGAAGATATGGAAGAGGTTAAGAAAGCTGTTATAGCAGCTCTATAAAATGTCTATATAATTAAGGGGTTATAAAAGAAGGCTGTCGATTCGGCAGTCTTTTTTTGCGTTAAGATAAGGGTTCACAAAGTAATTAGATATATATTAACAAGAATAACTATAATTAAAATAAAATATTGACATTTTATCCACATTAGTATAATATAAGTGCGGTTAGAGAAAGCTAATCAAAGAAAAAGAGCGTTTATCAAGGAGTTTAAATTATGAATCTAAATGATGCAGAACTTGGAAAAGAATACATCATCGCGGACGTTATAACGGATGGCGATGAGGAGATGGAAAGTTTTCTGTTCTCTCTGGGTTGTTACAGCGGAGAGAAGATAACTGTCGTTGACAAGAAGCGTAATCTGGTTGTTTCGATAAAGGATGCTAGATATAACATAGATCCTGAACTCGGTGCTGCAATCCAGATTAACCCATAGATTTCATTTTAAACATTTCAAAGGAGGAGTAACCATGAGAATCGCGTTAACGGGTAATCCTAACAGTGGTAAAACCACAATGTATAACGCCCTGACTGGACGCAAGGAGAAGATTGGTAACTGGGCTGGTGTTACCGTGGACAAGAAAGAGAGTCCAATCAAGAAGAATTATGTAGATGGAGATGAGAAATTAATTGCAGTTGACCTTCCTGGAGCATATTCGATGTCCCCATTTACTTCAGAAGAGAGTATTACCAGTAGCTATGTTAAGCATGAAAATCCTGATGCAATCATCAATATTGTTGATGCTACAAACTTAAGCCGAAGCTTGTTCTTTACTACACAGCTTCTTGAGCTTGGAATCCCTGTTGTTGTCGCACTGAACAAGAGTGATGTTAATGACAAGAAGGGAAATAAGATAGATGCCGAGAAGCTTTCTGCAAAGCTTGGATGTCCAGTTGTAAGAACGGTATCCACATCAGATGAGGGTCTGAAGGAAGTCGTTAAGGTTGCTTCTTCACGTAAGGGTAAGGGTCAAAAAGCTCCTTACACAGAAGGTAAGATTGATCTTACAAGTAAAGAAGAAGTTGAAAAAGCAGATAGAGCTAGATTCGATTATGTTAATTCTATAGTAAAAGATGTTGAGGTTAGAAAGACATTTACAAAGGATAGAAATGTAGGCGATGTTATAGATAAGATCGTAACAAATCCTTTCCTTGGTCTCCTCATATTCGCAGGTATTATGTGGGTTGTGTTCTATGTATCTCAGACTACTGTTGGTACATGGGTCGCAGATATATTAGTTGGTTGGATAGAGACTTTCCAGGGCTGGGTTGGAGATAAGATGGCCGACGCAAATCCACTTGCATATGCTCTCCTGGTTGATGGTGTAATTGGTGGTGTTGGTGCGGTAGTTGGTTTCCTCCCACTCGTTATGGTAATGTACTTCCTTATCGCACTCCTTGAGGATTGTGGATACATGTCAAGAGCAACAGTTGTTCTTGATCCTATCTTCAAGAGAGTTGGTCTATCAGGTAAGTCTGTTATCCCTATGATCATTGGTACAGGTTGTGGTATCCCAGCTATCATGGCATGCCGTACAATCCGTAACCAGAGAGAGAAGAGAGCAACCGCAATGCTTGCAACTTTCATGCCTTGTGGGGCTAAGCTTCCAGTTATTGCACTCTTTGCAGGTGCATTTTTCCCAGAATCCAAATGGGTAAGCTGGGTTGCATACATGGTTGGTATCGCACTGGTACTTCTTGGTGCACTTCTCATAAAGGCAATCACAGCAGCTAAGTTTAGAAAGTCATTCTTTATTATAGAACTTCCAGAATACAAGGTTCCAAGTCTTAAGTATGCATTTTTCTCAATGCTTGAGCGTGGTAAGGCATACATCATCAAGGCTGGTACAATCATCCTTGTATGTAACACTGTAGTTCAGATAATGCAGAGCTTCAACTGGAGCTTCCAGGCTGTTGAAGAAGGAGCAGAAGATACATCTATACTTGCTTCTATAGCAGGACCTTTCGCAGTTCTTCTTATTCCTATCGTTGGTGTCGCAGCTTGGCAGCTCGCAGCAGCTGCTATAACAGGATTTATAGCTAAGGAAAATGTTGTTGGTACTATCGCAACAGTATACGCAATCACTAACCTTGTTGATCCTGATGAGCTGGAGCTTATTGGCGAAGGAAATGCAGTTGCAGTAGCTATGGGCATCACAAAGGTAGCTGCTCTTGCATACCTGATGTTCAACCTCTATACACCACCTTGCTTCGCAGCACTAGGTGCTATGAACTCTGAGATGCAGAGCAAGAAATGGTTATGGGGTGCTATAGGTTTGCAGCTTGGAACAGGCTACACAGTTGGTTTCCTCATTTACCAGATAGGAACACTTATCACAACTGGTGCTGTTGGCGCTGGATTTGTTGGAGGACTTATATTCGAGATTGTATTTGCAGCAATCCTTATCGGAATTATATATCATAACAACAAGGCTGTCGCTGTAGAATACAAGCTAGCATAATTTAATTAATTTGGTATATCTCCTGCTTGCAGGATTTATATGTGATAAACTCCTTTGATTGAGAATCGTCATGCTGAATAGGCATGGCGATTCTTTCATTTTGGAGAAAATTATTTTTAATATTGATCGATTTTTAATATTGATCGATTTTTAATATTGATCGATTTTTGATATTGATAGATTTATGATCTTGGTAGATTTGGCGAGCGTCTGAAGTTTTCGGCCTAATTCAGATGATTTCCGCTAACTTCTGATGGTATCGGATGATTTCTGATAGCTTCGGCCCAGTTCAGATGGTATCGGATAATTTCTGATAGCTTCGGCCCAATTCAGATGAATGTCACTAATTTCAGATGATTGCCGCCCAATTCAGATGAATGTTACTGATTTCAGATGATTGCCGCTAACTTCTGATGGCTTCGGCTATACGCCAAGATATAAGAGAGGAGTCACCCGTTAGAACTGTTTAACAGGTGAAAATTGATACTGGAAGCCGGTTCTGTAGGATCTTTTCGGCTATATCAAACATTTTAAGAAAGGAGTCACCCGTAGAATCGGGTTGAACGGGTGACTGCAGATTGAAAAATGATATATATGCCGAATTAGCAAGTTTTTGTTTGAAAAACTTGAAAAAATAAGTCCAGATTTAAGACAAACGGGTGACTGCGTTCTCGTAATTTGCATATATGCCGAAATACTTGGCGTAGTGAATAAAATTACTTGGCGTAGTGAATAAAATTACTTGGCGTAGTGAACAAAATTACTTTGTGTAGTGAACAAAATAACTTGACGTAGTGAACATATTTATCCAGCGAGCATTATTTATAAAAGACTTACAAAAGACTTACAAAGGGATTTCTCGAGGATATATAAAGAATAAAGGACTTACAAAGGATTTATCAAGGATATATGTAGGCAAATTAGATCAGGGATTTTTTTGGCGAATAAGATCAGGGATTTATATTGGCGAAATAGATCACATTTATTATAATAAACATGACATACAGTTGTCATGTTAGCTTTGTTATGATACCAACATAGGATTTCAATATAACTACGAAATGCTATATGGCTAGAGGCGCGAAGCATAAGAAGGGAAGTTATATGAAATGAAAATAGATAGGCTTATCGGAATTCTTTCTGTACTTTTGCAGGAAGAAAAAACAACTGCACCTGAACTTGCAGAACGTTTTGAAGTATCGCGAAGAACTATTAATCGTGATATAGAAGCTCTGTGCAAAGCAGGAATACCTATACAGACGGCACAGGGAATAGGTGGTGGAATCAGCATTATGGAAGGATACCGCATGGACAGGACTATCCTTACATCGAAGGATATGCAGGTGATTCTCGCGGGACTTAGGAGTCTGGATAGTGTAAGTGGAAGCAGCTACTACGGACAGTTGATGGAGAAGATTCAGTCGGGTTCTTCGGATTTTGTAAGCGGTAGAGATTCCATTTTAATTGATCTATCATCCTGGTATAAGGGGACTCTTGCACCGAAGATTGAAATGATACAGGATGCCATCGAAAATCGGAAATACCTCAGATTTAAGTATTATGCTCCATCAGGTGAAAGTAAGAGGACGATAGAACCCTATTTTATCATTTATAAATGGACTAGCTGGTATGTGTATGGATGGTGCCTGAAGAGAAAAGATTTCAGACTCTTTAAGCTGAATCGAATGGATAAGCCAGTGGTGTTAGAAGATACTTTTGAATGTAGGAATGTACCAGCACCCGAATTATCTTCTGATTCAAAAGCTCCCCATAATATAGTGCTTAAAGCATTGTTTGATGCGGATATGAAATGGCGTCTGGTTGAGGAGTTCGGTCCGGACTGTTACAAAGTGGCGGAGGACGGAAGACTAATTCTGTCTGAGGCATATTATGATCTGGACAATCTTGTGATGTGGCTACTTACTTTCGGTGACAAAGTTGAAGTTCTGGAACCACCGGAAGTGCGGGAGAAACTTCGTGCCATCGCTGAATCTATCAGCAGCCTGTACAAGTAGTGTTAATCGGTCTTGGAGTTAGACAAGTAGACAAGAGGACAAGTAGATAAGTGGGAAAGGAGATATAAAATGAGTGAGATTGAAAGATATGATGTAAATGATGAGTGGGCACATTCAGGAATTATAAGAGCCGGAGATTTCTGCTTTTTGGGATACTGCGCAGGAAATCCTGGTGGAACTATAGAAGAGCAGATTAACGCGGCTTTTGATCAGATGGAAGAGAGACTTGCCATGGTCGGGCTTACACTTGAAAATGTAGTTCAGATGGACTGCCTCTTTAGAGATGTTTGGAACATTCCGGTAATGGAAAAAATCATAAAAGAAAGATTTAATGGAAAGTATCCAGTAAGAAAATCCATACAGACAGAGTTCGCTCATGTTGGAGGCCCGGAGGGACTGCAGTTCCAGGTAGATGCAGTAGCGTATTGCGGATAAGACATTGGAAAGTACACTTAAGAAATTCGCGAAGTTTAATGATTGTAACGAGACTAAAAATGTTTAATGAGGGATAAGAGATGCATTTTGTTGATGCGAAGGGAATTCTTACAAGTAATAACGGCATGACCGGAATGAATATATACCGTGGGTGTAGCCATGGATGTATTTACTGCGACAGCCGGAGCAAATGTTATCAGTTTACACATCCCTTTGAGGATATCGAAGTGAAGCAGAATGCGCCGGAGCTTCTTGAGAAAGCACTCCGGTCTAAGAGAAAGAAATGCATGATTGGAACCGGCGCTATGTCGGATCCATACATGCACTGCGAGGAAGCACTTGGACTGACAAGACAGTGCCTTGAGATTATAAAGAAGTATGAGTTTGGACTAGCTATTCAGACTAAATCCGACAGGATCCTCCGAGATATAGATCTTCTGGATGAGATAAACAGGGCTGCAAAATGTGTTGTCCAGATAACGCTCACCACCTATGATGATGACCTGTGTCAGATTCTGGAACCTAATGTCTGTAACACAAAGCGGCGTATAGAAGTTCTGGAAGAAATGCAGAAAAATGGTATTCCTACGATTGTTTGGCTTACACCAATTCTGCCCTTCATAAATGATACTGAAGAAAATGTTACTTCTATTCTGGAGGAATGCGCGCGTGTGGATGTGAAGGGAATCATTGATTTTGGAATGGGACTTACACTTCGTGAAGGCGATAGAGAGTATTACTATGCAGCGCTGGATAAACATTTTCCGGGCATGAAGCAGAGATACATTCAGAGGTATGGAAATTCATATGAACTTCCAAGCCCGAATGCGAAAGTGTTGCAGGGGATTCTACGCAGAATATGTAAAGAGCATGGAATGCTTTCAAATCCGTATGAGTGCTTTAAATATTTGAATGAGCTTCCGGATAAGTATCAGCAGATGAGTTTGTTTGACATATAGATATAGTAAATCGAAGGGAACAGTTATGTCAGAAAAGAGGAAATTCACATTATGAAATATGAATGGATTGAAGAATATTTGATGAAGAAAGCAGGTGTGACAAAGGATATTCAGGAACAGTGGAACTGGATTCGTTTTCATGTTGGAGAGAAACTTTTTGCTGCGATTTGCAGGGATGATGAGACCGACGAACCGATTTATATAACACTAAAACTTGAGCCGGTTGAAGGTGAATTTTACAGAAAAGAATATGAGGATATCATTCCAGGATATTACATGAATAAGGTTCATTGGAATTCGGTGAAGGCTGATGGAAATGTACCTGATGATGTTGTGAAGGATTTGCTGGACAGGGCATATTTAGTAGTTTTTGAAAGTCTCAGTAAGAAGAGGCAAAGAGAGATTCTTGAAGAGGCAAATTAGTTTAGTTTTCTAAGAATCGGTATGTTAGATTTTGAATGAATTATTCGATGATAAAAAAAGTGAAAGCTAGAGGTAGGTTAATTATGGAATACATCAGAGTTACAAAAGAAAATCTTGAGAAGGAGCACATTTGCTGCGCCATAACAAATAATAAGGATGTGCAGGTCTCGTCAAAGAAGGCTTGGCTTAGTGACAGGTTCGATGAGGAGCTCGTGTTCTTAAAAAGTGCGGAGCGGGGTAAATGTTTCATAGAATATATTCCTGCGGAATATGCTTGGGTTCCGATAGAGGCAGAGGGTTATATGTATATCGATTGTCTGTGGGTATCCGGTTCCTTAAAGGGACATGGGTATTCTACGGAACTTCTCTCGGCATGTATCGAGGACAGTAAGGAAAAAGGGAAGAAAGGACTTTGCATATTATCGGCAGCAAAGAAGAGACCATTTCTCTCTGATCCGAAGTTCCTTACATATAAAGGCTTTAAAGTTGCTGACGAGGCAGATAATGGCGTGCGGCTGATGTATCTGGATTTTGATGAGACTAGTTCTAATGATTCTGATAATGAAGAGACACATTTACCACATTTTAAGGAGTGTGCGAAGCACCCTCATATAGACGAACAGGGATATGTACTGTATTATATTAATCAGTGTCCTTTCAATGCGAAGTATGTGCCGATACTTGAAGAAACGGCTAAGTCGAATGGCATCGCATTTAAGGCGGTAAAGCTGGGGAGTAGAGAGGCGGCACAAAATGCACCGACACCGATAACGAACTACGCTCTGTTCCATGATGGGGAATATGTTACAAACGAACAGATGAATGATAAGAAATTCTTGAAGTTGGTGAATAGTTAATGTGTATTAAAAAACAAGCAAAATGAAGGGGTGTACTGATGAAAAAGTGGTATGACGAAGAATATGAATTTACTGTAGAAGTGATAGGATTTCTGCATGGAGATAAGACGGAAAGATATTGCCGTAACGGAGAAGAGATAGGTGATATCTATAAATGTACCTATGGATGTCCCGTAAACCAGGATGGATACGGAATCTGTTCGAAAGTGATGATGATGTTATATCCGATAATGGAAGCTGTGAGGAGCGGCGGTGATCTGGAAAACATCGGAGGCGATGGAAAGTATACTAAGACCGTCGTATGTCCGGACGGTTGTGTAATATTCAAACTAACAGCTAAACCACTTGGAAATGAGAACTTCCATAAGGGTGGATTCTGGGACTATCCGGACGAAACTGTTTAACGAGTGGGGGTATAAGGAATGCTTCGTGATGAAATATTAAATGAACTATATAAAAAGCAGGATATAAAATACAGAGAATTTCAGGGAAAACTCATCCCGCCTAAAACAGCGGATGATATGATTGGAGTCAGAACGCCAGAGCTTAGAAAATATGCGAAGGAGCTTCTGAAAAGAGAAGATATCGGAGAGTTTCTTGAGATTCTTCCCCATGAATATTTCGATGAGAATCAGCTGCATGCATTTATCATTTCCGGAATTAAAGACTATGATAAATGTATGGCTGAGGTTGATAAGTTCTTACCATATGTGGATAACTGGGCGACTTGTGACCAACTTTCTCCAAAAGTATTTAAGAAGCACCACGCTGAACTTTTAAAGCAAATAAAGAAATGGATTAAATCAAAGGAAACCTATACAGTTCGATTCGCTATCGGAATGCTGATGGAGCATTTCCTTGATGAAGATTTTGATATAAAGTATCCGGAAATGGTAGCGAAGATCCGTTCGGATGAGTACTACATAAATATGATGATAGCCTGGTACTTTGCTACAGCTCTTGCTAAACAGTATGATGCGTGTCTGCCATTCATTGAAAAAAAGAAACTGGATAAATGGACTCACAATAAAGCTATCCAGAAATCTGTGGAGAGTAATCGTATAACGCCGGAGCAGAAGGAATATCTAAAAACTCTCAAAATAAAGTAGATTAAAGTATAGATTTTGGGATTGCTATAGATTGCTATAATAAGTTTAAAAAAGAGTTATAGATACGGGCTTATAGTTTTCATGAGGAGTGCTTGGAATGGAAAGGCCAGAGTTTGATAGCATCAAGGATTTTGAAGAATTTAATAAGTATTATTGGTATCGTGAGGAACTGATCAAGATATGCAAGGCACATGGACTTAAGGCTGATGACAGTAAGATTGAATTATATAAAGTGATAGAAGCTTATTTTGCTGGAGAGAAGATACTGCCACAGAGTAAGAATTCTAAGAAAACGAGAACCAGTCGGAAGAAGGTTGTGACGGAGCTTACACTGGATACTGGACTTATAGAATGCGGATTTACATTTGGCCCGAGATTCAGGGATTTTTTCTCTAAGCAGACAGGGGAAGAAAGATTCAAGTTCAATGTGGATATGGTGGCAACTGTAAAGGCAGTTAAAGAAACGAGTGATGAGTCATTCACACTAGGTGATCTGCTGGATATTTTTTACGGAAAGAAAACCTATGCAAAGTATGATAAGTCGATGCTTCAGTGGAATAAGTTTGTACATGATTTCTGTGCAGATGAAGCGACTTTAATTTTTGGTGAACGACTTAAAGCAGCGGCGGCTCTATGGAAAATAGTAAGAGAATCTGATAAGCCCAAAGAGTATTCGCATGAGTTGTTGGAGAAATATAAGGACGAGATAATTTAGGAGCTGAAATATGATAGCTATAAAATCAACTGAATTTGCAAGAAATTGCACGAGCAATACTGTCTATCCTCTTTCGATAGCGGAAGGTTTTCAGGATGGAAATGTATTCTTTTCTGATGACTCCAAGGCTGCTTTGTTCTGGCATTACTGTGGCTTTGCGTATTTATCAGGTAGGGTAGAGGAATCATTTCTTGAGAAGATATATCAGGAATATTTTGAGAAAACGCCAGATAGAAGATTTGTACTCATAACAGATAATTCGAAGGTGATAGAATTCTTCTCCAATAAAGATGATATTGTGACCGACAAAAGAGTGGAGTATCGTTTTGGAGATTTGCTGCAAAGTTCTCCGGAATGTAAATATAAAGTAGAGCCAATATCGGAATCAAATTATGACAGGATTCATGGAAATATTGTTCCTACATTTTCCTGGTCGTGTAAAGAACATTTCCTCAAAAATGGATTTGGATTTGTTGCACTTGATGTAGACAAAGTTATAGCAGTTGCATTTTCGGCTGCAGTTAGTTCGGATGAGGTGGATATAGGTGTTGAGACAGATGAAAACTACCGGCATCAGGGACTGGCGAAGGTGGTTGCTGACAGAATGTGTCGAGAGATAATATCTCAGGGGAAGAAACCGGTTTGGGCGCATGCTATAGCAAATGAAGGTTCAAAATATACTGCACTTGGTGTTGGCTTCCTTGAAGACAGAGTAAATACAGTAATTAGAAAAAAATGAAAGCTGGAGAAAAAACTTGAAGGGAATACTTAACAGAAATCAGATAAAGTATATAGCAATCATAGCGATGATAATTGATCATATAGCGTGGGCGTTTGTGCCAATCACATCTGTCTTGGGACAGGTGATGCATGTGATTGGAAGACTAACAGGTCCTACTATGGCATTTATGATTGCCGAAGGTTATGTTCATACAAGGGATGTTAAGAAGTATGCAGTACGTCTTGGTATCTTTGCACTTATATCATGGCCACCTTATAGTCTCTCTGAAAATGGTGTGTGGCCCTCATTAAGTCTTAGTGTAATATATCCGTTGTTCTTAGGACTTATTGCTGTATGGATGTGGGATAAGTCTGATGCTAGCGAGGGTGCCAAGATTACCGCGTTAGTAGGCCTTTGTATTTTATCTATAGTAGGAGACTGGGCATTCATGGATGTACTGTGGGTATTCTTCTTCTATATTTATCGAGATAGACCTAAGGCAAAGTGGATTGCATTTTCTATAGTTGCACTCTTTGAAGTTGGATTTAGTCAGCTGATGGCGATTACAACGGGACATCCTTTTAGGCAGGTTTTCCAGTGGGGAGTCTTTCTGGTTATTCCGATTCTTTCGTACTGTTACAATGGAGAACCTGGCAGTAAGAAGCCGTTTCATAAATGGTTTTTCTATATATTCTATCCAGGACATTTATTGATTCTATATATTCTAAAATGCATTTTTCTAAAATGATAATAAGCTATGTTATGGCATTATTCTGAGAGATAGAACAACAGCAAAATTTGGGCAAAATAGAATAAACTGCCTTGACCTTTCCCTTACGGCAAAGTTTATACTAAGCAAAACTAAGTCTTTTTGGAGGTCAAAATGAAGCAAGAACAGATTAAGAGAATGGAAGAAGCCATTGCAGCAGACTATAAAAATATGGTTGGAATGGTGATTATTAAAGATGGCGAAACAGACTATGAGAATTACTATAACGGCTGCACTGCCGATTCTCGTATACATGTTTTTTCAGTGACGAAAAGTATTGTATCTATACTAATTGGAATAGCCCTTGATAAAGGTCTGATTAAAAGTATAGAGGATAAAGTCCTGGATTATTATCCTGATTATACTGTTAAAAGAGGAGAGAAAACTCTTCCGAATATTAGAATCAAGGATATACTTACAATGACTGTGCCATATAAGTATAAGTTTAATCCTTATACAAAGTATTTTACTAGCATGGACTGGGTAAAGTTTTCTCTTGATAAAATGGGCGGTAAAGGAAAGATAGGAGAGTTTAGATATGCTCCAATCATTGGACCGGATGTTCTGTCGGGAATCCTAGTGAAGGCTACTGGACAGTCGGTGCTGGAGTTCGCAAAGGAGAATCTTTTCGAACCTTTAGATATAAACATAGAGAAGAATATTACATTTGATAGCAAAGAAGAACAGATGGAGTTCTACAAGTCTACTGATATGAACGGCTGGGTTGCTGATCCGCAGGGGGTGAATACGGCAGGCTGGGGACTGACCATATCACCGGTTGATATGGCGAAGATAGGACAGCTTTTCTTGAATAAAGGAAAGTATAACGGCAGACAGATCGTATCAGAAAAATGGGTTGAAGAGAGTACTACAGAACATAGCAGATGGAAAAAGTTGAATCTTCCATATGGATATTTATGGTGGGTTGGAGAAAAGGGCGGCTATGCAGCTATGGGAGATGGTGGTAATATTATCTATGTAAATCCTGATAAGAATCTGGTGGTTGCAATCACATCACTTTTCTATCCTAGAGCAAAAGATAGAATAGACTTTATAGAGACATTCATTTTATAATGCAAAGTGTGAATAGTGACGAAGGAGTTTTGTATGTTATCGATTGGAGAATTTTCGAATATATGCAAGGTCTCTACAAAGACTCTTAGGTATTATGCGGAAATAGGGCTTTTGGAACCAAGTGAAGTGAATCCGGAAAATGGATATCGCTATTATTCCATAGATCAGCTGGAGAAAATGCTTTTCATCAGCAGACTGAAGTCATATTCATTTTCATTGGATGAAATTAAAGAAATAGTGGAAGCTGATGCTGAGAAGAGCGATAAGCTATATACCGCATTTCTTAGGAAAAAACAGGAAATTGAAAAGCATCTTGAGTGTTATAATCAGATTCTTAATCAGCTGGATACGGATTTAAATGCGATAGAACAAGGTGAATCCATAATGTCATATATGGATGATATAGATGTACATCTGGTGGATGTTCCAAAGATGTGTATACTTTTTGTGAGAAAATCGGTTCAGCAGGAAGACTTTCCTATGGAGTATGCAAAGTGTTACGAGAATCTGTTTAAGAGGATAGCAACAACGCGTCTCACTATGTGTGGAGCCCCTATGGTTCTGTTCCATAGTGCAGAATTTACACCAACCGGTATGGATACTGAGTTTGCAATTCCGGTAAAGGAATATGTGACGGGCACGAGAGATTTTACTCCGGGTCTCTGCCTTAAGACAGTTGTGAATGGACCTTATACGGATCTTACTTCGGTTTATGCGAAGCAGACGGAGTGGGCTGAAAAAGAAGGGTATAAATCAAATGGTCCACTATTCGAAGTATACGTGACAGATCCATCTCAGGTTGCAAATGAAATGGAGAATATTACCGAGGTTTACTATCCGGTCAAGAAAAATTAAAAGTAAATGTGAAAGTTTAGGAGAACAGTAATATGCTAGATATTCTAATAGTGGAAGACAATAAGGAAATAGGTGGCCTTCTGGAAACTTTTCTTAGAAATGAAAACTATGTAGTTTCTGTAGCAGATAGTGGAGAAAAGGCAATAAAGCTTTTCGAAACATATGGAGCTAAACTTGTAATACTGGATCTTATGCTTCCAGGGATAGATGGCTTTGCAGTCTGTTCTAAGATTCGTGAGTCATCAAATGCTCATATCCTGATTGCCAGTGCTAAGACTGAGAAGGATGATAAATTAAAGGGACTTAATCTTGGAGCAGACGACTATATAGAAAAACCTTATGATATAGACATTTTGATAGCAAAGATAAATGGAATATTTAAGCGTAAATATGCACAGGAAGTAATAGTGGAAGATAATCTGACACTTAATACGGTAACTGAAAGTCTTCAGGTGGATGGCAA
>CACWGK010000038.1 GCA_902760415.1 uncultured Lachnospiraceae bacterium | reverse complement strand
AGAGAAGGATGACCTTATGTTTGTATGTGCCAGCTTTTTTTCTGTTCTAGAGAGAGCGAGGATGAGAACCATTCTGGACAATGCTGCATTTACGGAAAGTATGACAGGTGCACTGAATATCAACGGTATTATTAAAGTTGGTCTGGAAATGTTGGAAAAAGGCACTCTTAAGGACTATACCGTAGCTTTCTTTAATATTAAAAACTTCAAGTTCCTAAATGGTAACTATGGAATCGATAGAGGAAATATGGTTCTTCGCGGTCTCGTCGATAAGATATTCGGTTTCCTCGTTCCTGATGAACAGATTGCAAGACTTGGCGCCGATAATTTCGTGGTACTTGTGAAAAATGAAAGAGTTGATGTCTTCCTGGATTACCTTAATCCTATGATATTTGAAGATCCTAAGAGTTCTAATGAATCAAGTAAGATTGAGATATCATTTAGAATTGGTCTATATAAAATGCAGCCAGAAGAAGATGCGGGAACGGGTGTTTCAAAGGCAAATACAGCTCTTAGAGAGACTAGAAAAGAAGGAAATTCAGATATTGTCTGGTTTTCAGATGATCTTCTTAGTAAAGAAATGAATGCTAAGAAGTCAACATTTATGTTCAATAAGGCACTTCAGGATGGAGAGTTCGTAGTCTACTATCAGCCTAAAGTAAGTCTTAATGATGGCAAGCTTTCTGGTGGTGAGGCACTTGTTCGCTGGCTCCGTGATGGAAGAGTTATTCCTCCAATGGAGTTTATCCCAGCACTTGAACATGACGGAAGCATATGCAGTCTAGATATGTATGTATTTGAGACAGTATGCCGAGATATCAGAACCTGGATAGATGCAGGTGTTAAACCAGTTAAGATATCTTCCAACTTCTCGAAGTACCATATCAAAGACGATGGCTTTGCCACTAAGATACTTACAACTATAGATAGATACGGAATTGATCCAAAGTATCTTGAGATTGAACTTACTGAGTCTGCATGTTTCGAGGATACTGAGAAAATCTCAAAGTTCCTTAAGGCTATGAAGGAACGTGGAATAAGTGTATCTATAGATGATTTCGGCACTGGATATTCATCACTAAGTCTTCTGAAAGATCAGATGGTAGATGTGATAAAGCTTGATCAGTCCTTTATTAAGGGAATCCAAGATGAGGATGAGAGCAAGGCTGGTAACGAAAAGGTTGTTATAAAAAATATAATCAACATGGTGGAAGAACTGAATATGAAGATTATAGCTGAAGGAGTTGAAACAGACACAGCTGCTGAGTTTCTGAAAAATGTTAACTGCGATATGGCTCAAGGATTTCTATATGATAGGCCTATGCCACATACAGATTTTGATATACTTCTTCGCGGAGCTCGTGTGTACGCAGATTAGAAATTAGCATAGCAAATATATAGCAAGTACAAAAAATGGACTGCCACTTAAGCAGTCCATTTTATTATTCCATGAAAGGCTATATACGTAATTAAACTGTTTCTGGTTCTGGATAATCAACACCCTGTGTATCAACAGTTACAGTCTTCATAACCTGTGGAGTAACAGGCTTATCAGCCCAACCAGTCTTTGTTGTAGCGATTCTATCTACAACATCCTGTCCTTCGATTACCTTACCAAATGCAGCATAGTCGCCATCAAGATGTGGTGAATCAGCGTGCATGATGAAGAACTGAGAACCTGCGCTATCTGGCATCATAGAACGAGCCATAGAGAGAACTCCAACAGTGTGCTTTAAGTTGTTCTCAAATCCGTTAGATGAGAACTCACCCTTGATTGAGTATCCAGGACCGCCTGTACCTCTGCCGTCTGGATCTCCACCCTGAATCATGAAACCAGGGATAACTCTGTGGAAGATAACTCCATCATAGAAGCCCTTCTTACAAAGTGATACAAAGTTGTTTACTGTATTTGGAGCGATGTCTGGATAAAGCTCAGCTTTGATAACTCCGCCATCCTCCATAGTAATAGTTACAATTGGATTAGCCATAGTCAAAATCTCCTTTAACAAAATATCTGTTATTATACATTATGAGCATTACGAGTGTCAAAAATGATATATTTTATGATTGACTTTGATGGGGGCAAAATGTATAGTAGTAAATGCCCATGTGACTGACGGATTAAAGTGGAGTTTACCACGGGGAGCATGGATTGATTGCAGAAAACCGGCCGTCTGGGTGAGAAAAGCCCAGACGGCTTTTTTAGTAACAGAGAAAAGTAAAGGGAAGAAAAAGGAGGCGTGAAATGCAGACAGTAAACTTAGCAGCAGAGATTGGTGCAACAAGTTATCCAGGTAGAGGTATCGTTATAGGATGTACACCTGATGGAAAGAAGGCAGCTATTGCATACTTCATCATGGGACGTTCAGAGAACAGTCGTAACAGAGTATTTGTAGAAGAAGGACAGGGAATCAGAACACAGGCATTTGATCCTGCAAAGCTTGAGGATCCAAGTCTTATCATCTATGCACCAGTAAGAGTTCGTGATACAGATACTATCGTAACAAATGGTGATCAGACAGATACAATCTATGACAACATGGATCAGGGCGACACATTTGAAGAGTCACTTAGAAATCGTGAGTTCGAGCCAGACGCTCCTAACTATACACCTAGAATATCAGGCGTACTTCATATAGATGGAGATTATACATATGAAATGTCAATTCTCAAGTCTAATAACGGAGATCCATCACAGTGCCTGAGATTTACATTCAGCTATGACAATCCAAAGGCTGGCGAGGGACATTTCATCCACACATATATGGGCGATGGAAATCCACTTCCAAGCTACGAAGGAGAGCCTACAGTAGTTGAGATTCCAACAGATAATCTTGATGAGTTTACAGATATTGTATGGAATGCCCTTAACGAAGACAACAAAGTATCACTCTTCACACGTTTCATCGATGTAGAAACAGGCAAGGTAGATACAAGAATCGTTAACAAGAACAAGTAAAAAAGGAGAAATGAAATGAACGAATTAGAGTTAAAGTATGGATGCAATCCAAACCAGAAGCCTTCACGTGTATTCATGAAGGACGGAAGTGATCTTCCTTTCACAGTACTTAATGGCAAGCCTGGATATATCAATCTGCTCGATGCCTTCAACGGTTATCAGCTCGTAAAGGAACTTAAGAAGGCTACAGGTCTTCCTGCTGCTACATCTTTCAAGCATGTATCACCAGCAGGTGCTGCAGTAGGTCTTCCACTTACAGATATTGAGAAAAAGATTTACTGGGTTGACGATATGGGCGAGCTTAGCTCACTTGCATGCGCATATGCTAGAGCAAGAGGCGCTGATAGAATGTCTTCATTTGGTGATTTCATATCACTTTCAGATATCTGCGATGCTGATACAGCAAAGCTTGTTAAGAGAGAGGTATCAGATGGTATCGTAGCTCCAGGTTATACAGATGAGGCTCTTGAGCTTCTTAAGTCAAAGAAGAAGGGTAACTACTGTGTAATCCAGATTGATCCAGATTATACACCTGCTCCACTTGAGACAAAGGATGTATATGGCGTAACATTTGAGCAGGGAAGAAATGAATTAAACATCGATGCAGATTTCTTCTCAAATATCGTTACAGAGAATAAGGAACTTCCTGAGTCAGCAAAGATTGATCTTACAATCGCTATGATCACACTTAAGTATACACAGTCTAATTCAGTTTGCTATGTAAAGAACGGTGCTGCTATCGGTATCGGAGCTGGACAGCAGTCAAGAATCCACTGTACAAGACTTGCTGGTGAGAAGGCAGATAAGTGGTTCCTTCGTCAGTCACCACAGGTTCTGAATCTTCCATTTAGAGATGATATCAAGCGTCCAGATAGAGATAACACAATCGATGTATATATCAGTGATGATTATGAGGACGTTATCGGTGATGGCGAGTGGCAGAAGTACTTCACAGAGCAGCCAGCTGTCTTCACAAGAGAAGAGAGAAAAGAGTGGCTTAAGAAGAATACTGGCGTATCAGTTGGATCAGATGCATTCTTCCCATTTGGTGATAATGTAGAGAGAGCTCATAGAAGTGGTGTAGAGTATATCGCTCAGCCAGGCGGTTCTATCAGAGATGATAATGTTATCGAGACATGTAACAAGTACGGAATTGTAATGAGCTTTACAGGTATCAGATTATTCCATCACTAATCAGATATATGGATTGATAATCAATCATAATATAAAATGTAATTCAAAAATGGACTGCCGATTAAGCAGTCCATTTTTATATCCTACACATCCAATATAACATACGCTAAAACGGATGCTATATAGATTCATTTGTTTTATAACATAATTCCAAGATTAATACTCACATCTCATGATGCAAGAAAAAAAGGTTAGTACAATGGATAAAATAATAACTCTTGAATGTGTCACCAAATCCTATGATGGGAAAAAAATATTAGATGACATTTCCCACGAATTCAAAAAGGGCGAATCCGTTACATTCGCCGGTCACAACGGATGTGGAAAAAGCACAATGCTTAAGGTTCTCTCTGGTCTCATACAGATTAATCATGGAAATGTAATCTATCATGATAAGCTGCGTTTCTCATACGTTCCAGAAAAATTTCCAGGCATGGATATAAAGATGATTGATTATCTGAAATCCATCGCCAAGTTAGAAAATGTCGAATTTAAAAAAGTCGAACAGCTGATTGATGAATTCTTTCTTGGAAAAATGAAACACACTAAAATGAGGGACATGTCAAAAGGAAGCCTCCAGAAGGTCGGAGTGATCCAGGCTCTTATGGCTCCTCATGACGTTATTCTCCTTGACGAACCATTGTCCGGTCAGGACACTGATTCACAAGAGGTATTTATCTCGAAAATGAATGAGCTGAAAAAGCAGGGTGTAACTATATTTATGTCATGCCATGAAAAGAAACTGATGGATGAATTATCAGATCACATTTATACGATAAATAATGGAAAACTTGAAAACCTTGGGCAAGTATTCAATTCATTTTTTAAAATATATGTTAGAAAAAATAATGACATCAAGTGCTGGCCAGAAATGAGTGTCCAGGGAAATAAGTATGTCCTCAAAGTAATGGAAGACGAAATAAAAGATACAGTATTGAAACTTTTTAATGAAGAATGGGAGCTAGTTGGAATTGAAGAATATTTGTAATTTATTTAAATTAAGATTAAATATGGCTATAAAAAGTGCACTCCTGGTAATCCCTACTGTATCAGTAGTCTCATTCCTCGGTATTATGTATTACGTACAGCCATCACAGATAAGCGGCAGCTTCCTTATTTCAGCCATCTTTTGTTTTATCATCAGTGCATACATCTCCATGAGACTTCAAGCCAGAGAGAATGACATACATGAGGAAATCCTGCTTCTACACTGCAAAAAATGCTCTGAATACTACATCTCCAGAGAACTCCTGATATATAGTCTTTCATGTTTATATTCAGCAGTCGTGATAATCTATCCTTTAATAAGATACATTATGAATAATAATCTCTTTACTCGCCCACTCAAAGCAAATGATATGATATGTGGCAGTCTCATAATATTCGGCAGCGGCTTCTGTGGAACAGCTATTGGAGACCTGTTCCATCACAGAATAATCACCACAAATAGGAATTCAGTAATCGGACTTATACTTGTTTCAATACTAGCGATATGTAAGCAGCCACTAATTCAGACGTTTTCATTCTTAAAAATCCTGATCATTATTTTACCTCCGATCACTGACGGACTAGTAATGGTAGGAGACAGCGATATCTTTAACACCATTGGAATACTCAAAATCTTCATCCATATGATTACATTTGTTATCGCTATTATATTGATCAAAATAATAATACTATCCCGCAGAAAGTTTACAGTATAAAAAATGTTATATAACAAAAAATCCCCCACAGGTACATATCATTGATATGTACCTGTGGGGATAGTTTTATAATCCTAACAAAACAAGTTACTGTGGGTTCTGTGGATTCTCTATCCATGCACCATCGGATCCAAGTGTACATCCATCTATTACTGTGTCAGACATCATGTATCCGTTAGCACCGAAGTAATACCATTTTCCGTTGATCTTAGCCCACTGTGATACTGGATACCAACCCTTTGAATCTTCGTACCACCAACCTGTGTTGTTGTGATACCAGCTTCCGATACCTTTGTAGCTCCAAGCTCCATTTGAACCGAGGTAGTAGCCGTCTCTCCACTCACCTTTAGCCATCTTGCCATCGTCGTTAAGGTAATACCATGTACCACCTGAAGTGATCCATCTGCTCTTGTAAGCGCCGTTACTTGATTGATAGTACCAGTCTTCTCCAAGACTAATCCAACCTGTCTGTAGATAACCTGAGGCGTTGAAGTAGTAGTTTACACCACCTATTTCTAGCCATTCATTCTTAGCGTATGAGCCATCGCTCCATTTGTACCACCAGCCGCTTGAACTTGACATCCACTGACCAGTCTTCTCGCCTGTTGCAGCAGGAGTGCTATTCGCAGCTGTTCCAGCTTCACGAACTGTTCTAGGAGTTACGATAGTACTGAAGTCTGTTGTTGCGAAGTCGATATCAACTGAGTTAACAGTTATACCATCGAGAAGCACTGTACTACCCGCCTGCCAGATGTCACGAGTGTAATCTGTATTATATGTACCGTTATATCTTGCAATCCACTTGTATACGCCATCAAGCTGTGGCCAGTCGATATATTTCTTAGCCCAGTTCTCATTGCAGTAGATCATTGGTGTATAACCAGCAGCTCTGATCTCATCACAGAAAGCCTTAGCCATAGCTGTGATAGTTTCCCAACCGAGATCCACTTGAGAATTACTCTCAAGGTCGATAGCTACAGGATAACTAACAACATGTCCCTGAAGCTGATCGATAACCCAGAGGGCATCTGATCTAGATTCTTCAACTGACTGAGCTGTACTATAGAAGTAAGCGCCAACCTTTATACCAACTGCATTAGCTTCGTCTATATTTCTTGTAAATGTAGGATCAACCTCGTGTGATCCGTGACCAACTCTTACGAAGGCGAAAGATATACCCTGGTTCTTAACCTTTGCCCAGTCCATCTTTCCCTGATACTGTGATACGTCGATACCCTTGATAGTATTCTCGTCACCTGTACATTCTTCGTGGAGATAACCATTTGTATCAAAATACTTATAATCACCGTTGATATACTGCCAACCTGTCATCATACGTCCACGTACAAATGCACCGTGATCAACTTCAGCGAAGTAATATGTATGAGAACCTATATTTTGTAGACCGGTAACCATATAGGAGTCAGCTCCGAAGTAGTACCAACCACTGTCATAGTGCCATGCGTTGGTGAGTCTCGTGCCGTCTTCAGTTTCATAGTACCACTGTTCGCCGTTCTTGCCCCAACCAGCAGCGTCTGCAGTTATTGGGGTAATTGCAAAGCTTATCGCTAGTATAGCAGCGGCTACGAATAGTCTAATTAAGTTTTTAGCTTTCATAGTTTTTCCTTTCTGGTTAATAACTTGTACTTGTAAGTGTCTTACCATGGCGGTGCATCTATCATATAGAAAAATGCCATAGTTTTGCCATAGTTTTGACATCAGCCACGCATTAGGGTAACATGAAATAGCCGAAAAAACAAGGTTGCATAGGATACGCATTTCCTATAAAATGATTTCTAACGAGCGCCTATTTTAAAGAACTTCGGAACATTTTGACGCTTTAGTTTCATGTGTTTATTAGGGAGAAGACATTGCTTCGATACGAGGGATTTAAGGATATATCAGATGGACGACTGTATGATGCTGAGGATAAAGCACTGCTTGGCACTAACGGTTGTAAGGACTGCAGTCACTGCTGTGAGTCAGATATGGGACATTCTATAGTACTGACTCCTTATGATATGTATCAGCTCACAAGAGGGACTGGAAAAAGCTTCGATGAATTATTAGTTAGTTTTCATTTAGAACTAAGTATGATTGATGATGTGGTGCTTCCTCATCTCAAAATGGATTCTGGCTGTAAGTTTCTCGAAGAGGGCAGATGTACTATCCACCAGTATAGACCTGGTATATGCAGACTATTTCCCCTTGGAAGAATATACGAAGGAGATACATTTAAATACTTCCTTCAGATAAATGAATGTCTTAAGACTTCCCGAACTCCAGTACGAATAAGTGACTGGTTAGGTATAGAGGACCTTGAAGAAAACTCTGCAAATATTTCCAAATGGCACAAGTTCCTGAAGTATGAGACGAAGCGTATTCACGAGATTCGTGAAATGGCAGGATACGAAGTAAGCCGACTGGAAGGTCTTGAAGAGAAGGATCTAATGGACCACGCAACTGCCACTGGCGATATAGAAGAGTTCGAAGAGAAAGGTGCCGAAACTTATCGAAAGGATAAGATGGAAGAACTTACGGAAGAGGCTGAATACCGTGTTAAGGAGATAATGAAGACGGTACTTAGAATCTTCTATATGGATAAATATGACACTGAAGCTGATTTCTATCAGCAGTTTAATGCAAGGATGAAGCAGTGCCTTGCAGATATAAGACATATATAATGAAGAATAATAGATAAGATGTGAGGAATCAGCATGGCTGATATAGAGAAGAAAATGCTCGTTGCTATGAGCGGAGGTGTAGATAGCTCTGTTGCTGCATATCTTGTGCGGGAGGAGGGCTATTTTCCTTTAGGTGTAACTATGATGCTCCATGATCAGGATCTTTCCTGTACTGCAGGAACACACCTATGCTGTACGCCGGATGATATAGAAGATGCACGCGTAGTATGTTCGACGCTTGGAATACCATTTCATGTAGTTAACTTTATGGATGGATTCCGTGAGAAGATAATTAATAATTTCGTGGATACTTATCTAAAGGGACAGACTCCTAATCCGTGTATCGATTGCAATCGTTATATGAAGTTTGGTCGACTGTTCGAGATGGCCGATGAAGAAGGCTGTGAGAAGGTTGTAACCGGACATTATGCAAATGTTGAATATGATGAAAAAGAAGGCCTTTACAAACTGAGACGTGCGAAGGATGTTACAAAGGATCAGACCTACGTACTTTATTTCCTTAGTCAGCAGCAACTCGCTAGATTATATTTCCCTTTGGGAAGATACGAGAAATCTGTGGCGAGAGATATAGCTGAAGAAGCGGGAATCATAGTTGCCAGAAAGCATGACAGTCAGGACATCTGTTTTGTTCCGGATGGTGACTATGCAGGATTTATCGAGAGAGAAGCGTCCGCTAAGGTCAGGGATGCTTTGGAGGCTGTGAGCAGCCGACTTGAGGATATCGAGAAGGAAAGATATGGCAAGTTTGTAGATACTGATGGCAATATTCTTGGTACACATAAGGGCTATTATCATTACACTATAGGTCAGCGAAGAGGGCTTGGAATACCAGCTGCAGATAGACTATATGTAGTTGATATCATTCCTGAGAAGAATCAGGTTATCCTGGGCGCAAATGATGACTTATTTACAAGAGAAGTAAATGCAGTAGATTTCAATCTGATAAGCTATCCGGAGGCAGATAAGTTTGTTAAGGATTCGGATGAAAAACAGATGCGTGTTACTGCTAAAGTAAGATACAGGGCAAAAGACACTTCAGGGGTTCTTACACTGCGTAGTGACGGTACCGCTACTATGCTTTTTGATGAACCGGTCAGAGCAGTAACACCAGGCCAGAGTCTGGTGGTATATGACGGCGACTACTGCCTTGGTGGAGGAACTATAACAAGTTAAAAAGCAAGGGGGCGAATCATGACAGAGAGAGAATTATTGCAGTATATGCTAAATGGAGAAGTACTATGTCGAGGAGTCGATGTGGTAGATCCTAAGCTATACGATGAGTATGGTGTTAAGCGTGGACTTAGAGATTTGAATGGTCATGGTGTCCTCACCGGTGTAACTAACATTTCCAAGGTCGTATCCTCTAAGATTATAGATGGACAGGAAGTGTTCTGCGACGGCGAACTGTGGTATCGCGGTTATAATGTTATCGATATGGTAAAGGATTTCGGATTCAATAGATTTGGATTCGAAGAGATGGCATATCTACTTCTGTTTGGTGAACTTCCAAATGAACGTCAGCTCTGTGACTTCAGAGAAACTCTTGGAAGTCTTAATCACCTTCCTACTAATTTTACTAGAGACGTAATAATGAAGGCTCCGAGCCACGATATTATGAACTCTATGACTAAGTCGGTTCTGACACTTGCATCCTATGATGATTATGAAGTATCTGATCTATCTATATCAAATGTTCTTCGTCAGTGTATGGCACTTATAAGTGAGTTTCCAATGCTGGCTGTATACGGATACTGTGCATATAATCACTATGAGAAGGACGAAAGTATGTATATTCATCGTCCTGATCCAAAGCTTAGCACAGCTGAGAACTTCCTTAGAATGCTTCGTCCTGACAGACAGTATTCAGAGCTAGAGGCTCAGGTACTTGATGCGGCACTTGTACTTCATATGGAGCACGGCGGTGGTAATAATTCTACATTTACAACTCGTGTTGTATCTAGTGCAGGTTCCGATACATATTCGGTTATAGCTGCTGCGCTTTCGTCTCTCAAGGGACCAAAGCATGGTGGTGCAAATATCAAGGTAATGCAGATGATGGAAGATATCAGGGCACATGTTCCTGATTATAATGATAAAGCTGCACTTAAGGATTATCTCGCTGAGATAGTGGATAAGAAGGCATTTGACAGAAGAGGACTTATCTATGGTATGGGTCATGCTATCTACGCGATATCGGATCCTAGAGCGAGAGCCTTCAAAGAGTTTGTTGACAAGCTCGCTGTCGATAAGCATATGGAGAGAGAACTTCAGTTATATAACAATATCGAACAGATTGCTCCAGAGGTTATAGCTGAGAAACGCCGTATATACAAGGGCGTCAGCGCAAATGTAGACTTCTACAGTGGATTTGTCTACAGTATGCTGGGTATTCCTGTAGAGCTATATACGCCACTTTTTGCGGTTGCTCGTATAGTTGGATGGTCAGCACACCGTATCGAAGAACTGATCAATGTGGATAAGATAATTCGTCCTGCATATAAGAGTATTATGAAAGAACGTGAATATACTCCTATTGAATCCAGATAATTTATCTAGTTTAGCAAAATGTGTCACTATTCGGCAGAGTAGTGGCACTTTTTTTGTTTATTCTTAGAGTAAATTTCTGGTTTATTATTAGATTTCCTTTTGCTATAATGTAGGTTGGTTTTCTATTTTTAGGAGGAAGAATAGTTATGAGTAAAGCAGTAGAAATCAGATGGCACGGCCGTGGTGGTCAGGGTGCCAAAACTGCAGCTCTGCTACTGGCAGATGTTGCATTTAATACTGGTATGTACGTGCAGGGCTTCCCAGAGTATGGCCCAGAGAGAATGGGTGCTCCAATTACAGCCTACAACCGTATCAGTGAGAAAGAGATTAGAAATCACTCCAACATTTACAACCCTGATTATGTTGTAGTGGTTGATGAGACTTTGCTGCACAGCGTTGATGTTACCTCAGGTCTCAACAAGGACGGCGGTATCATTATTAACACCGCAAAGCCAAAGGAGGAGATTATTCCACTCCTTAAGGGCTATGAGGGCGCAGTTTACACTGTAGACGCTCGTACTATATCTATGGAAACACTTGGAAAGTATTTCCCTAATTCACCTATGCTTGCGGCTATAGTAAAGGTGTCAGGAATCATGTCAAAGCAGGATTTCCTTGAGCAGATGCGTGGTTCATACCAGCATAAGTTTGCAAAGAAACCTGAAGTAATCGATGGAAATATGGCTGCTCTTGAGAGAGCATTCGAGGAGGTGCAGTAATGGCAAATAAAGTTAGAACAGATATATCAAAAATTACTGAGAAGTCTCCATATCAGGATATTACTCCAGGAAATGCAGTATATGGTGGTGGCGGAGCTGTTAACTTCCTTACAGGTGAGTGGAGAACTCAGACACCAGTTATTGATTGGGACAAATGCGTTCAGTGCCTTCTATGTGCACCTATGTGTCCAGATTCATCTATTCCAGTAGTAGATGGAAAGAGACAGGATTTTGATTATGATCATTGTAAGGGCTGCGGAATCTGTGTAGGTTGCTGCTCCTTCGGTGCAATTACTATGAAGGAGGGCCTGTAAATGTTAAAGGATAAGAATATTAAGGTTAAGGGCGTTAAGGCTGTGAGTCCAGCAGATACAGCAAAGTCTGCTATCGAGGCTGTTAATCCAAATCAGACACAGACAGTTGAGAGTCCTTATGATACAGAATATAATGAGAGTGAGAAAGTAAAGGCAGAAACTAAGCTTCAGGGTACTGCACTTAAGAAGCGTGACCGTATGTCAGGAAATGAAGCGGTTGCACTTGCTATAAAGCAGGTTAACCCAGATGTTATGCCAGCATTCCCTATCACTCCATCAACAGAGCTTCCACAGATGGTTTCAACATATATCTCTAATGGAGAGATTGATACGGAGTTTATCCCTGTTGAGTCTGAGCATAGCTCAATGAGTGCGGTTATTGGTGCGTCAGCTGCAGGTGCTAGAGCGCTTACAGCAACATCATCAGCTGGTCTTGCATTTATGTGGGAAGAACTTTACATAGCTGCTTCAGATAGACTTCCTGTAGTTCTATGTCTTGTTAATAGAACACTTACAGGACCACTTAACATCAACTGCGACCATTCAGATGCAATGGGTGCAAGAGATAGTGGATGGCTTCAGGTATATGCTGAGACTAACGAAGAAGCATATGATAACTTCATTATGGCTTATAGAGTAACAGAGCATCCAGATGTAATGCTTCCTATGATGGTCTGCTATGATGGATTCATCACAAGCCATGCTGTTATGAATATAGAAACAATTGATACACAGTCAGTAAGGAACTTCGTTGGAGAGTATCATCCAGAGAACTTCCTTCTTAATAAGGATATGCCTATGGCTGCTGGTCCTTATGCTAACTCTCCATATTATATGGAGACAAAGTACAACCAGCGTGCAGGTATGAAGAATGCCAAGAAAGTTATCCTTGATGTATGCGCTGAGTATGAGAAGCTTACTGGTCGTAAGTACGGTCTCTTCGAGGAGTATCGTATGGAAGACGCTAAGTATGCTATCGTAATCATGGGCTCTGCTGCAGGTCAGACAAAGGATGCAGTAGATAAGCTTCGTGAGTATGGAATCCATGTTGGTATGATTAAGGTTCGTGTATTTAGACCATTCCCAGGAGAAGAACTTGCAAAGGCTCTCTCCAAGTGTCAGTCAGTGGCTATACTCGATAGAGCTGAGAGTTTCTCAGGTATGGGTGGTCCTCTTGGTTCAGAGCTTAAGGCTGCTATGTATGATGCAGGACTTGATATCCCAACAGTTAATTACTTCTACGGACTGGGTGGTCGTGACTACACAGTTACAGAGGCAAGAGACGTATTCAGAGATATCCGTGAGATAGTTCGTCGTGGCAAGGAGCCAGAACAGTTCAAGTATGTTGGTCTCCGTGATCGTGATGCTGATACAAGCAATGAATTCCGCGATTTCGGTGGAGATGATCAGATGGATATCCGTCAGTCAGGTGACGGCGTGAAACTTAGCGATAAGTAGGAGAATAAGGAAATGGCATATAATCTTAAAGAAGTTATGAGCAAGCCAGACAGGCTTACTCCAGGACATAGACTCTGTGCTGGTTGCGGGGCTGCCATCACAGTTAGAACAGTACTTAGAGCCCTTAAAGAAGAAGATAAAGCTGTTATCGGAAATGCTACAGGATGTCTTGAGGTTTCTACATACCTCTATCCATATACAGCTTATACAGACAGCTACATTCATAATGCATTTGCATGTGCTGGTGCAACACTTTCAGGTGTTGAGACAGCCTACAATGCACTTAAGAAGAGAGGCCGTATCGATGAAGATACAACCTACAAGTTTATAACATTTGGTGGTGATGGTGGTACATACGATATCGGATTCCAGTCACTTTCTGGCGCTATGGAGCGTGGACATGATATGGTATATGTATGTTATGATAATGGTGCATACATGAATACTGGTATTCAGAGATCATCAGCTACACCAAGATTTGCAGATACAACAACTACACCAGTTGGTTCAGTCAGCGTTGGTAAGGTTCAGTCACGTAAGGACCTTGCAGCAATCATGGCTGCTCATAACATTCCATATGTTGGACAGTCTACATTTACAGCAGGAATGAAGGATCTGTATGAGAAGTCTGAGAAGGCTATCTACACACCTGGTCCAGCATTTCTAAATGTAATGGCACCATGCCCAAGAGGTTGGAGATTTGATGCAGCAGATATGGCAAAGGTTTGTCAGCTTGCTGTAGACACCTGCTACTGGCCACTTTACGAAGTTGTTGATGGTAAGTGGATTCTTAGCTACAAGCCTAAGAACAAGCTTCCTATCGAAGACTTCCTGAAGATGCAGGGACGTTTCAAGCATCTCTTTAAGCCAGGAAATGAAGGACTTCTCCAGGAGTTCCAGGCAGAGGTTGATAAGCGTTGGGAAGAGCTTCTTAAGAAGTGCGAGGCGTAAAAATATAACATATTCGCGAGGCGTTTAAAGTGATTACTAAAAATATCAAGCAAATGGTGAATTATTGTTTTCAATATGCGGACAGCGTACAGTTTAAGTCTTCAAGTCCTTATCCAACTGACGCTCGTGTTACCCTCAAGAATCAGCTGAAGGATGATATGCTGGTCTTCTTGGGTTACGTTTTTGATGAAACAAGTTCCGATATTCCTAATCAGATTAGATTCCTGAATGAGAATCTAGAGATTGTAATAAGTGAGTATAACTTTAAACGCTTTATTAATGATCGTTGCAATAATATAGATCTGACGAGCTATGTTCCAAGAACTCTCCAGTACTTTGTAATGGATGATACATCACCTATGACCCAGAGAACAGGTTATGGAACTTCTATATCGAGGTATCTGGTTAATACGTTTAATGATCTTGGATGTAACTTCGTAGCCTATGGTGGAATCAGTGATCGCGAGGCTGATCGCGTATCTGATTACATCAATATGATGAATAACTACCTTAGCAAGTTTGATATCTATAAGAATACTCCAGGTGGAGGCAGCATTGGCGGCTTTGGTAACGCAGGAGGCAAGAGTAATGTTACAGATGATGAGACACCTTCAAATGTAAAAATATCCCTTCCACCTAAGGAAGAAACTCTTGAACAGCTGCTTGCTGAGCTGGATTCACTTATTGGACTTGAGACAGTTAAGAAGAATCTTAATAATCTTATAAATCTGGTTAAGATCAGAGGTATGAGAGAAAAGCTTGGTCTCAAGACTCCAAGTATGTCACTTCACCTTGTATTCTCAGGTAATCCTGGAACTGGTAAGACTACTGTCGCAAGACTTCTTGCGAAGATTTATCACCAGCTGGGAGTTGTAAGTAAGGGACAGTTCATCGAGGTAGACCGTGCTGGTCTTGTTGAAGGATATGTAGGCCAGACAGCGCAGAGAACAGCCAAGGTGTGTGATGAAGCTATGGGTGGTATCCTCTTCATAGATGAGGCTTATACACTCACAAATGCTGAGGGCGAGGACTTTGGTCAAGAGGCTGTTGATACAATCCTTAAACGTATGGAGGATAATCGTCAGGACTTTATAGTAATAGTTGCTGGATATACGGATGAGATGAGAGAATTCATTAATTCAAATCCAGGACTTAAGTCGAGATTTAATAAGTTCATTGAGTTCCCAGATTATTCTGGAGAAGAAATGATTAAGATATTTGACCTTATGTGTGTAAGTCAGGATTATGTACTTAACAAGGAGGCTACTGATTATGTAGCTGAACATTTACGTGACCTGGCTGAAAATCATGAGGAGCATTTTGCAAATGCCAGAGAGGTTCGAAATTACTTCGAACGTTGTATAGAGAGACAGGCAACTCGTGTTGTAAGTGAGCCGAATATTGATGCAAACAGTCTTACAACATTTAAGCTTCCAGATGTAATAGAGGATTAGCAGGCGGTCTTGCAATATAAGATGGCAGATGATGCTCTCTGCACAGTGAAGCATACAAGTGAGAAGAGCTCATACCTTATGTATAATGAAATCAAAACCTTTAAGAAGGATAAAGATATATAACTAGATTTAATCATAGGAGGACAAAATGGTAAAACTATATGAGACAGGTGCATACCTTGTAAATGGCAAGGAGCTTGTAACAGATGAGGCAGAACTTGCTAGTAAGGGTGTGAACACTAGTAAGGAAGAAGCCAAGAAGGGTACTATCGCTTATGGTATTCTTACAAGCCATAATACATCAGGTGATGAGGAGAATCTTAAGATCAAGTTCGATAAGATGACATCACATGATATTACATTTGTAGGTATTATTCAGACTGCAAGGGCTTCAGGACTTACTGAGTTTCCTATCCCATATGTACTCACAAATTGCCACAACTCACTTTGTGCAGTAGGTGGTACTATCAACGAAGACGACCATATGTTTGGTCTGTCAGCAGCTAAGAAGTATGGTGGAATCTATGTTCCTCCTCATCAGGCAGTTATTCACCAGTATGCAAGAGAAGAACTGGCTGAGTGTGGCGCTATGATCCTTGGTTCAGATAGTCATACACGTTACGGTGCTCTTGGTACCATGGCTATCGGTGAAGGTGGTGGCGAGCTTGCTAAGCAGCTTCTTGGTAGAACATATGATGTTAAGTCACCTAAGGTAATCGCTATCTATCTTGATGGTGAGATTCAGAAGGGTGTTGGTCCTCAGGACGTTGCACTTGCTCTTATTGGTGCAACATTTAAGAATGGCTACGTTAAGAATAGCGTAATGGAGTTCGTTGGTCCTGGCGTTGACAAGCTTTCAAGTGATTTCCGTATCGGTGTTGATGTTATGACTACAGAGACAACATGTCTCTCATCTATCTGGAAGACAGATTCAAATACAAAGGATTGGTACGAGACACATTATAGACCAGAAGCTTATAAGGAGCTTGCTCCAGCAGATGTTGCTTACTACGATGGTGTTGTATATGTAGATCTTTCAAAGATTAAGCCTATGATCGCTCTACCATTCCATCCATCAAATACATTCACTATAGAAGAGTTAAATGCTAACTTAAAGGATATTCTTCATGAGTGTGAGGAGAACGGACGTAAGCAGCTTACAGGTGATGTAGAGTTTAATCTTACAGATAAGATCCGTGATGGAAAACTCTATGTAGAGCAGGGAATCATTGCTGGTTGTGCAGGTGGTGGATTCGAGAACATCTGTGATGCAGCAGATATCCTTAAGGGTCATTATATTGGAAATGATGAGTTCACGCTTGATGTATATCCAGCAAGTATGCCAGTTATGATGGAGCTTGTTAACAACGGACGTGCAGCAGCTATCATGAAGACAGGTGCTATCATGAAGACAGCATTCTGTGGACCATGCTTTGGTGCTGGTGATACACCTGCTAACAATGCGCTTTCTATTAGACATTCAACACGTAACTTCCCTAACAGAGAAGGTTCAAAGATTCAGAACGGACAGATCAGTTCAGTTGCACTTATGGATGCTCGTTCTATAGCAGCTACAGCTGTTAACAAGGGCTTCCTTACACCAGCAACAGATATAGATGTTGAGTATACAGGACCAAAGTATTTCTTCGATAAGTCTATCTATGAGAACAGAGTATATGATGGATGGAAGAATGCAAAACCTGAGGAGGAACTTAAGCAGGGACCAAACATCAAGCCATGGCCAGCTATGCCAGCCCTTGAGGAGAATCTTCTTCTTAAGGTTTGCTCAGTTATTACTGATCCTGTAACAACAACAGATGAGCTTATTCCATCTGGTGAAACATCATCATTTAGATCAAATCCTATCGGACTTGCTGAGTTCACACTTTCACGTAAGGATCCAGAGTATGTAGGACGCGCTAAGGAGTTCCATCAGGTTGAGGTTGATAGAGAAGCAGGTGGACATCCATGCGAGAACTATCCTGAGCTTAAGGAAGTTATGCCTATAATCAAAGAGAAGTTCAATGATGTAAATCGTAAGAATACAGGTTTTGGTAGCACAATCTATGCAGTTAAGCCTGGTGATGGTTCTGCACGTGAGCAGGCTGCATCTTGCCAGAAGGTACTTGGCGGATGGGCTAACATAGCTCGTGAATATGCTACAAAGAGATATCGTTCTAACCTCATTAACTGGGGTATGCTTCCATTTATTATGGATGATAGTGCAGTAGATGTATCACAGGATAATCCATACGGATTTGAAAATGGCGATTATGTATTTGTTCCAGATATACGTGCTGCAGTAGAAGAAAAGCGTGAGGTTATCAAGGCATATATCGTAAATAAGGGCATGAAGGAGATATCACTTAAGCTCGGTGAACTTACTGATGATGAGAGAACAATCATCACAAGCGGATGCCTAATTAATTATTACAAGGAATACTAGATATTAGAGAATGAGTGAGGGTTTTAAATGTTACCTAAGTATATAAAGACGCCTATATTAGTCAGTATAGCTTTACATGGATTTGCTTATTTGTTAGTAATACTACTTACGCTAGGACAGTCTTCAGCTGTTAAGTTGGTATCTGGACGACATTTTGAAGGTTTTGAAGGGGTAGGGACAGTGATTCCGTTATCACTATTTACGAGTTTGATTATTCTTTTGGAAACTGTAGTATTTTATCTTGTGATGAGAAACTATGAGGGGAATTCTAGAAGAACAGTTGAGATAGTGATGTTTATTGCTTACTTTGTGATTGGTTTTTTGTCAGCTATTGCTTCCTATGTTTATAATATAGTGGTTTCACGACAAGGTGAATATAACTTGGCTATGTTGAGTCAGTTGAATCAGGTTATATACCTTTGTACTGCTCCATTTAATTCTGTTGCTACAGTTCTTATGATTGTTGCGATTGGTAGATATGGCATATCAGATATCACTATAGATGACAGGAATAGTCTTAGTATCGAACCATAAACTTTTGATTTAATAGTCAGAGAGGACATCAGTCCTCTCTGTTTTCAAATTATTCTACGGAAGGAATGTGCTATGGATTATAGTGTTCTGATAATTGATGATGAAGTTGAACTTGCGGATTCTACAGCGGAATATTTCAATATGTTTGGAGTGGAATCTAAGGCGGTTTATACAGCAGAAGATGCCATAGATTTTCTAGAGAAGAATAGTACGAAGTTGATTCTTCTGGATATAAATCTTGGAGATAGTTCTGGCTTTGAACTATGTAAGCGCCTTAGGAAAGAATATGATATTCCTATACTTTTTATCAGTGCGCGTTCAAGTGATGATGATATGGTTATAGCACTTAATATAGGTGGCGATGACTATATAACAAAGCCATATTCACTAAGCGTTCTATATGCAAAGGTTAAGGTTGTTCTTAAGAGATATGAGAAAATGGAAGCTGCTGTTAGTGCGAATGCTGGTTTCTCTGATGGAAGTCAGAATAATAATGGCAGTTCGTCCCAGAATCAAGGTGTGCAGACTGTCTTTACATTTGGAAAGATAGTAGTAGATACCGATGCCGGAATTGTACGAAAATCTGGTGAGATTATGGATCTTACCGCTATGGAATATAAGCTGCTGGCATATCTCCTAGAGAATCGAAATAAGGTGGTTCCAAAACAGTCAATATTCGACAATGTATGGGGCGACAGCTTTGTGTCAGATGGAACACTGAATGTCCATCTTAGACATCTTAGGGAGAAGATAGAAGAGGATCCTAACTCGAAGAATAATGATATGAAAAGATTTCTTATAATACTAATAATAGTAACGCTTATAATATTCACTATTCCTGCGGTTGTAGATTATTCTACAAGAGACAAAAGTATTGCGACTCTAGATGTTGTGGAAGTTAATGGACTTCTATCTGAGATAAGAGAATCTGGCGAACTTGGAGCTATTGTGAATCCGCAGCAGTATCATTTCAACTTTACAATAATTGATAAGGATGAAAAGGTAGTGTATTCCACAGTGGATAGTCAGGTGACCAAGGAAAATGCTTCAATCGTCATGGCTACAAAGAACCGTAATACTATTCGTGACATATATATCGATGACAAACTGGCTGGATGGCTTATCATATATAATGATATATCTGATCTTGAGCAGAAAATCAGAGAACGCTTCTCAGTTGTTTTTACCGTTGCGTATCTTGCGGCTATGGTGCTATGGATTACTTATGCTATATATCTATATAGATATGTCGTAAAGCCTTTTGATAAGATGAAGGAGTTTGCTGGAGCAGTGGCTGCGGGTGATCTGGACAGGCCACTTGAGATGGATAGGAAGAATGTTTTCGGCGCATTTACAGAAAGCTTTGATATAATGCGAGATGAGCTTTCGCTTGCGCGTAAGAGAGAATATGAGGCGAATGTAAGTAAGAGAGAACTGGTTGCACAGTTAAGTCATGATATCAAGACGCCTGTTGCTTCAATCAAGGCTATGTCACAGGTGTTGGAAGCAAAGTCAGAACAGACGGGTGACGAGTTTACAAGTGGCAAAGTAAAATCTATAGAAGCAAAGGCAGATCAGATAGATACACTTATAAGTAATCTCTTTGCTTCTACTCTTAAGGAACTGGAACAGCTTGAGGTATATGAGAAAGAGACGGATAGCGTCGAGCTTTGTGACCTTATTAAAACAGCAGATCATGAGTCTAAGGTTGTCTACACAGATATACCTGAATGCCTGATATATATGGATAAACTTCGAGCTGGCCAGGTTATATCTAACGTCATCTATAATTCCTATAAGTATGCAGGAACAGAGATTATTCTAGGTGCACATTCAGATGATGGTTATCTCTATATAAGTTTTGAGGATAAAGGCGGTGGCGTCTTAGATGATGATCTTCCTTTTGTTATGGA
>CACWGK010000037.1 GCA_902760415.1 uncultured Lachnospiraceae bacterium | reverse complement strand
TGAAAATGAAAACCAGTATAATCATTTTCATTCTGTCCTGTGATTTCGAAGTACCTATCAAGCGGTACTATGATTGTAGGAACCTCTACATTTCTGTTAGGATCCGAGTCCAGAATACCCTCTATAACATATGTTTTCGTCTTTCCTTCTTCAGCGAGTCTTTGTCTGGCAGATTCTATGATCCAATTCTTCTTAACTATGCTATTTGTTATAGGTACATATGATAATGTCCCATCATCAGAAGTAACTTTATGTTTCTGATCGTACTCCCTTGCCAGTTTCATTTCCTCCTGAATAAGCTTATCCAGTTCAACAGGATCAACAATAGTTATCTCATCTCCGAGCTTCAGATCCGTCATGGTATATACAGAATCATCAGGCATAACAAAATATGAATTATCATTTGAAGAAGTATAATCAATACTCTGAGTCATAGTTGCCTGATTAACCAGTAGTATTCCTTTTTCCGAAAGGTCAAGTGTTCCTTCAACCAGAGAATCCTTATATCTCGAATAATCCTTCTCATCATATCCATATATATCCAGTAAAGTCTTATCCTCATTTGCCCCGAAGCTTACACAAGCTCTTTCTAGCTGATTATCCTTAATTTCTGGGTCAAAGTTCAGTGCATCATAATCTACAAGACCTTTACCAGAGTCACGGTAAGATTTCATTTTCTCGAAATACTCTTCAACCTTATTATCCCACTCACCTTCTCCATACTTGGAACTTACATATTCCTCAGTATTATAATAAAATCCCGAAGTAGACTCTTTATAAAACTTTTCGTTCAAGTGTTCAAAGACCCAATCTCTTTCCGAAGCATAAAGAGTGTCATGATATACATACGACATATCCTTCACCGCGCTGGATGACTGCATCACCTCTAGCGCCTCCGGCGAATAAAGCTGCGCCTGCAATTCATCCATAGTGTCAGTTGTATTCGTGTCAGCTTCAAGATATTGCTGATAATATCCATACTTATCATTAGACTTTCTTATATAATCAATGAATACCCCCAACACGCTGCCGATAACAACTACAACACCAAGGCCAAATGACATAGCCCCGGTAGTCTTTAGAAAGCGCCCCGTATTTCTTCTAATATTCTTATAGGCATAGTCCCCCTCAACTCCGAAGATCAGCCCCCATATACCACTTTTGATTCTCCTGATCTTGCGATTCCTTATATGGAAGCTACCTCTAACCGCTTCAACGGGGCTAACCGATAGAACCTTCTTCACTCCATCTCCAATCGCAAAGTAAAGATCAAAGTTAAAGGCGACCAGTACTAGTATTAAAGGAATAAAATGAAAACCAACCGGATACTCAAGCGAAAGAGCTATCGGTATGCTTACTAAAAATCCAAGTGCAACTCCTCCAGCAATTCCAATACTTTCAAGTATAAAAGACTCACGAAATACAATAGCTTTAATCTGCTTCTTTGTAGCACCTATACATCTTAGATTTCCGTAATCCTTAATTCGTTCAAGTGCAGATAGCTGAACACTATTTCTTATAATTCCGATTCCGATTATTGCAAAGATATAAGCTATAAAAAGACCTCCAGCCACAAGCATAAATCCTGTGCCTTCATCATCCATCATGTAAGTCCATAACACCTGTGAATTAAGTATAGTCTTAACATTATAGGTATCCTGAATATAAGAATTCACTCTCTTAACCATAAGGATATTCTTAACATTTATATGAAGAGCATTTCCATACTCAGTATTACTTTCATAATCAAACTCTTTTCCAAGATATGCAGACCTTACAAAGTCTTCATTTGTTATAGACTGAAGCACCGTCTCATCATCAGATAAGATTACTATCTCATAATCTCCTACTTTTCTTGCTTCGGCTCTACAGTAATCAATCCAGCAGCACATGACATTTAGAAATGCAAAAAGAACCGCTGCAACGATTAAGCAGCCTAACACCGTTAAGACCGAACGTTTCCTGTTCTTCCTCAGATATTTAGTTCCTAAATCTTTATAATTCTCCATTTTCTTCTTCTCTTCCCTTAGACAATCTTTCCATCCTTAATCTTAACTATACGGTCAGCCTCACGAGCAAGATCCATATTATGAGTAATGATCACAAGGGTCTGGCCGATATTATGAACAGACTTCATCAGTAGATTCATGACCTCTTCACCATTCTTTGAATCCAGCGCTCCAGTCGGCTCATCTGCAAGTACTAAGGTAGGATTATTGGCAAGTGCTCTCGCTATGGCAGTTCTCTGCTGCTGACCACCTGAGAGCTGATTCGGAAGATGCTTTCTTCTATCTGCAAGTCCAAGGAGTTCGATAATATGATCAATATATTCTTTATCAGGTTTTCTATGATCCAGGAGGACAGGCATTTTGATATTTTCCTCAACCGTAAGAACAGGGATAAGATGATAAGCCTGGAAGATAAAGCCTACCTTACGGCGTCTGAAGATACTCAGTTCATCATCCTTATACTTGGTAATCTCCTTGCCATCCACATAGACAGTTCCATCCGATGGCGTATCAACTCCACCCATGATATTGAGAAGTGTAGACTTACCACTTCCGGAAGCGCCTACTACAGACACAACACTGCCTTTCTCTATATCCAGATTTATATTCTGAAGAGCAAGAACCTGATTCTCCTTTTCTCCATAAATCTTTGTTACATTCTTCATTTCGACTATATTCATCTCGTCCGTCTCCTTCTTGAACCTTTTGACTAATTTTCTAATCACAGTCATCCTTATTATGTATTCATAGTACTATACGTGTCTTACATCTCCGTGACAAAAAGAAAAGACGTATCTTACAATAATGTAAGATACGCCTTATATTGCACGTTAAATGAAACTCTCCCCTACACTCTCTCTAAGTTATGCCCAAGGTCCTGGTGTAACATCACCACTTCTCTTAGCACCATCGATATCCGTATCGAAGATAATATCAGAGCCGTCTGGATTCTCAAATCTCTGCTCAGGTTCAAATGCCATACCGAGAGTATCGGAAGTAATCATAGATACACCCTTTGGAAGGAAGTCACGAACATTTGTAGAAAGCTTCCACTCTCCATCTTCTTCCTTCATATCAACATATACCTCGTGCTCAGTATCAACTGTGTAGTCCTGCTCGATGTCGGCTGGCTTTGCGCCGTTGAAGTATACATTTCCGCCTGTCCATACAGGAAGTGGCATGTAGTATCTATCACTTGGCTCACTGCCCATACCGCAGTAGCCCTCGAACTCAGCCTTCCACTGTTCCTCAGTCATATATCCTGAATAAGGAACTGTTCCAACTGTGAAGTTGCCGTCCTCCCATTCATTATCTGCGAAGCTACCGAGAAGACCTTCATAAACCTTACGAAGAGGCTTCTGTACGAAAATGTTATTGTAGAATCTCATATCTCCATGAAGAATAGACATGAATCCCACAACCTCTGTTCTATGAGGAACATGATATGGAGTGTAACGTGTAGACTTCATAGTCTTAGCTCCGTTATCAACACCACGTCCAACAGTTGTAAGAGCTCCAGCAAGAAGGTTATGTACCACTGCAACACCCTGAGTCGGAACCTTAAGTGAACGATCTG
Source organism: uncultured Lachnospiraceae bacterium (assembly GCA_902760415.1). Classification (GTDB taxonomy): domain Bacteria; phylum Bacillota; class Clostridia; order Lachnospirales; family Lachnospiraceae; genus Eubacterium_Q. The sequence continues at coordinate 16,530 of CACWGK010000037.1, read as the reverse complement.
ACAGAAGCAGGTTATTATCTATAAGTGTTGGTCCATGACTAACCTCGATAAAGATATCCTCACCAAGTCCAAGATTCTGCATAGATTCCTTACGAATCAGATAATCATAAGGATTGTTATTATCATGGAAGATGTTCTGTGTAACTCTTGTACCCTGAGCCTGCCAGTCAAGCCAGAGACCTCTGGTACAGTGATGGAAATGATTATTTCTGATTATTACATCTATAGCAGCATGCATCTTGATTCCACCAATCTCAGCACCTGCAAGATTCTGCTTATTGTTAATGTGATGGATATGGTTATTCTCAATGATTGAGAATACTCCACCCAGATGACCAACGATACCAGTCTGTCCGCAGTCATGAATATTACAATTACGGATTATATGAGAACCGATTGTCTCTTTGCTCCAGCCATCAAGCTGAGCCTGACAGATACAGTCTCTCTCAGTCTGTGTTCCGTCCTTATATTTCCACTTAAGCCATTTATTATCATTGTCTGGCTGAAGATACTTGCCAAGTGAGATACCGCTGCACTTTGACTCATATACCTCACAGTTCTCAATGATCCATCCCTTTGACCAGTGAGGACCAATCATTCCCTCCTGATAAGCAGTAGGTGGAGCCCACTGAGTTGCTGCCTTACATACTGTAAAGCCATCAAGAGTTATATAGCCAACCCCTTCCTTAGAAGGATAGAAGCAATTCTCACGAACATCAATCTCAACCTTTGCTGTACGAGGATCAGTGTCCTGGAAGTTAGCATATATTATAGTGGAGTCTCCCTCCTGCTCTGTATACCAAACATATACAGTAAAGTCCTTATCCCATGACCGTAGATTAATCTCAGGATTTCTTACTTCATCAAGACTCAGCACCTCATACATGGACTTATCATTTAAGAATACATCGCCTGTATGAGCTGTGATAAATGCTACGAACCAGTCGCCAGCTACAAGGGTATTAAATGGATTATAATCCCCGAAGAACTCATTTGGGATACAAGCCTTCCACACATGAGGCTCTACCTCTTCCCAGTCATTCAGTGGTTCAGCACCAGTGATAACAGCCCCCAGCGGCTTCTCTGATCTATATGTTATCCTTGCATCCTCAGTACCCGCATTCTTAGGATCTACATACTCGCGGTATATACCCTCGGCTACAAGAACCTCGTCACCAGAAGTGGCTATCTCAGCAGCTTCCTGAATAGTCTTAAATGGTGACTCCTTCGAGCCATTTCCAGTGACATCAACTTTACAATCAACGTAATAAGTCATACTATAATCCCCTCTTCTTTTTAATAGCTTAGCAAAATATATTGCTACATTCCGAAATAGTTCCTACATTAACTAACGTAACATAAAGAAAGCAGTTTAACTACAAAAAAAATGCTTTTTTTCTTCCTATTTTTTGCTATTCACAATTTAATACTTTTCTTAAGTTAAACCTTTTGATTTTTCTTCATTTGTTATAAAATATTCACTATGAGCGAATATACGACAAAGGACTTCGTCCTAAAGGAACTAGAACTTAATAGAGGAAGCTATATCACAGGTTCAGCCCTGGCCAAGGCGAAAGGCGTATCCAGAAATGCTATCTGGAAAGCTATAAGCGATCTAAGAAATGACGGCTACAATATAGAAGCCGTTAGCAATAAAGGGTACATGCTGGAGGGAGATTCAGATATTATATCTATCGCCGGAATAGAAAGCTATCTATCGCAATGCACCACGCTGGGAGATGCTGATATAAAGCATATTCTGAGCCAGATAACAATCTACGATGAACTTCCATCCACTAATCGCGCAGCCAAAATGAATCTCATAATGGACGAACTACAGAAGCGTATCATTATCGCGAGAACTCAGACTTCCGGTCAGGGACATAGTGGCAGTCGATACGATTCCCCAGAAGGCGGTATCTATCTCAGTATCATACTGACACCGGATGAGATAAAAAAATCGCCGATCAAAACCACCAGGATTGGCAGTAGAGTCGGCGATATAATATCTGAAATCACAGGTAAAACTATAACCTATGATAAGAAGACTAATCGTATATATATTGGTAAGAAGAAAGTATCTGGAATACTTACTGAATACTTTGCCGATCTAGAAACCTCTGAGATAAGCGGATATGTAATCGGCATCGGTATCAAGTATCCAAAACTTCCTAAGAATAAAACTATTGCTCTTCTTCTGAACTCATTTTATTCTGACTACTCCATTTAACGGAAATGAGTGACAAGAGAAGTGATAGCAGCATTCCTATAAGTGTAAGATTATCTATTATCATCTGAGGAAGGGCAAGCTTTGCAAGTAGGTTGCCAAAATATGTTCCGGTTATTCCGAAGAGTCCGCCCACGATAACCGCGCTGATCCAGAGGGCAGGTCTTACTCCATTTTTTCTATAGCTCAGTATTGCAACTAGGAGTGGGAATATTACTCCAGGAGTATATACTGAATAAGCTCCTGTCAGAAGACTCATAATATCTCCTCGGCCGCTCACTGCAAGTACTATAGCTATCGCACCTATCACAGCAACAGTTATTCTGATACCCCTTACGCTTTCTCTCTTCATGATATCCTTCACAAAGATTGATGACGCATTGATTATACAAGTATCAGTAGAGGATAGAATAGCTGACAGAAGTCCGAAGATAAGCGGTATGCTTATATACTTTGGAAGAACCCCGGCGATATACATAAGCGCCTTAGAATCTGCAAGCTGATCCGGAGTCACATTATATCTGATCCACATTCCAATAAGTGTTATAACCAGCGAGAATCCAAACAGTCCTATTCCAGCAATAAGGGCTGATTTTTTTGCTGTATTCTCATCCCTGGAAATGAAGTTTCTAGAGATAATATCTGGTCCAAGGAAATATACACCACCTATCACGAAAAACTGAGTAAGCAGATTTCTTGTAGTGTAATTATCATTTAGAAGCTCGATATTTGTAGCTACATTTCCAGTTGCATCTCCCTTAACCAGGTAAAGGTAAGCACAGCAAAGAACCGTACTGACTATGATTATAATAAACTGAAGCTTATCTGTCTTAACGACTGACGACTGTCCTCCGATAAGGGTATAAATGATTACTACAGCTGACACTATCACGAAGAGCCACGTATCGCTTCTTCCAGTTGCAAAGGATATGAGTGAGTTCATGGCAACTAGCTGACCTGCGATAACACCGATCCAGGAGATTACTATAATAAGTGCAATAATCAGCTCCGCACCACGTCCTACAGTTATCTTAGCGAGGTCTGGAAGCGTGTCCGCCTCAGTTGCTCTAACCTTTCCAGATATAAATACAGACTGAAGTATCAGTCCAATAGCTCCAAATGCCAGCCACCATATCCCTGGAAATCCTATAGAATAAACTGTGTCACAGATTCCGATTGTGGTTGATGCTCCTACTACTGTAGCAAGCAGCGTCATAGTTACAGCAAAGGATCCCTGCACTCTTCCCGCAACAGCGTAATCTGTGAAGGTCTTTATACCTTTCATGTCCAGCAGACTTATGATCAGAAAAATGAGTAAGTAGATTCCTAATGCGATTAAAAATACATAGTTCATATCTGTCTCCTAATCTAGCTTATAACTAGTAATAAAAAATGTAGCGGTCTTAAAAACCGCTACATTAATCTATCACCACGCGAAACTATTGTCAACCATTTATTTATTCGTGGTTGACAATTCATTTTATCATGTGACAATCATTTTTCCATTTCACCTACTTCTTCTTACGAGACTTTTTAGACAAACCATTCTTTGATTTCTTTGACGAGCCCTTAGAACTCTTCTTCACTGAATATCCAAACTTACCAAGCTTCTTACCCAGAGCAAAGTATTCACCATGTGAGTAAGCCATAAGGTTTGTCTTCCCAAGATGGAAGCGTCCCTTATCGTCCATATATTTATCATCAACCGTTACGCCGACAACCTCAGCTATAAACATATCATGAGATCCAAGTTTCTCTACCTTCTTAACCTTACAGTAAATATTTACCGGACTCTCATCTATAGCTGGAGTATCCATGAACTCTGACTTATACTCTGTTAGCTTCATTTCCTTAAACTTATCAAAGTCACGACCTGACTTAACTCCGCACCAGTCACAGGCACGAGTAAGATCAGTAGTCACGAGATTGACAACAAACTCTTTAGTCTCATTTATTATGTCATATGAGTAACGTTCTGGTCTCACTGAGATTGAAAGCATGGCAGGATCTGAACATATTGTTCCTGCCCATGCAAGCGTTACGATATTTGCCTTCTCGCCTGGTCTCTGACAGCTAACCATAACAGCAGGCACTGGATATAACATATTTCCTGGTTTCCAACTTTCCTTTCCCATATAAAGCCTCCACTTTTTGATTTTTCTTATAGTCAATATAATCTATATTTCTATTTTTTTCCTAGTTAAAACTGAATCTTGAAGGTACTTCCTTCGCCTAGTTTACTATCCACAGTAATGCGTCCGCCCATTCCTTCAACTATGGACTTCGATAGCGAGAGACCTATACCGACGCTATTAGGATTAACCTCGTTACTTGCCCGGTAGAACCTCTCAAAGATGTGAGACATAGTCTCATCACTCATTCCTATTCCATTATCACTTATACAGATACGGGTAAAGATAGCATTTTTATCAACCTTAATCTCTATAACTCCAGACTGATCCGTATAATCAGAAGCATTCTTCACTATATTTATAAGCGCCTCCGTCAGCCACTGAGCATCCGCCTTTATAGTTATATCATCCGGAGAGTCTATCGTCAGCTTCTGACCTCGCGTATCTATAAGATACTTCACTCCACCAGCCACTTCAGAAAGTATGGCAGCAACATTTACATCCCCTATGTCAAATGAAATGGCTCCTGCTTCTATTCGAGCAAGCTTAAGCATTGAGAGAACCATCCACTCCATACGGCTCACCTGATTCGACGCCTCCCCTAGAATAATCTTACGTTCTTCCTCGCTGCTGACCTTATCATTTACTATAAGGTCCAGGAACACATCCATTGACGCAAGCGGAGTCTTAAGCTGATGCGAGATATCCGACATGACATCCTGCAGATACTCCTTCTCACTCTTCTCACGGCGTCTTCCATCCTGAAACATATAGATAAGCTTCTCGAAGTTATCATAGAAGATGCCAACAGAACCTTCCTGCAATTTTCCCTTTTTATATTCCTTAATCTTCTGCATAGATTCGGACTTCTCCATCTCTTCATCAGATAGTACTGCGCCCTGATTCTGCTTGCTATCCTCTATCATAGACATCATTATATCCGAAGCTCCGTCCAGAGAATCATATGCTGTATCAACATACTTCTTTGAAAAAAGAAATGCTACAACTATCATTACGACTTCTGTTACACCCACCAGAATAAGTGCCGGAATGAGTCTTTGTGATATGGATAATCCTATATATATAAGGACAGCAAAACTTGTGACCAGAAAGCATCCAGCCACAAGCCAAAAACGCTTTATAAAATTGTCCCGTTCATACCTGCTCTTCATACTTACTCTTCGTCCGTATCGAACCTATAACCTATCCCCTTAATCGTCTTGATAAACTTGGCATCCTCCCCCAGCTTATCCCTAAGTCTTTTTATATAAACCGACAATGTATTATCATCAATAAATGTATTCTCTGTATCATACAGTCCCTGAAGCAGCTGATTTCTTGTTATAACTATACCTCTATTTCTGATAAACTCACGAAGCAGTCTCAGGTCAGCTGGAGTACAATCAACAGCAACACTACCCCTATATAATCTAAAGGCATCCAGGTTGAAAGAATGTTCTCCAAATGAAAATGCTCCCTCTTTGTTATCAAAGCCCCCATCAGCTACCTCTTCATCAACACGTTTCATACTTTCTCTATATCTTCTAGCTTCTCTCTCCCGCCTTCTGATAACGGCTGCAATTCTAGAAAGAAGTTCCTTTACCCTATAAGGCTTTGTCACATAGTCATCAGCTCCAATATCGAGCCCTCTCACTATGTTAGATTCGTCGCCTACAGCTGTACAGAAAATCACAGGAATATCTACCTCTTCTTGATTCATTTCCTCAAGAAATGAGAAACCATCCCCGTCTGGCAACATAACGTCTAGCAGTATTAGATCTATCTCTTCAGCTTCAGCTTTATCTTTATCCTCGAGATACTTCCTTGCCTCAGCCAGATTCTTTGCATGAAGCACCTCGTAATTTTCTGCCTTAAGTGTATATGTAGTTCCCATAGCGAGGGCAAAGTCGTCCTCAACGAGAAGTATCTTCTTCATATCAAACCTCATAGTACTTAATATCCTAAGTCATACTCTCACATTATAAACTTAAGATAAACTAATCGCAAGAACACGAAAAAAAGGACGGCCCCGCCACACTGGCTGAACCATCCTTCGATCGACTATTATTATACATCTATTTTTGAGTTAATTTAGAACATTTTAACGTCCTGTCTCTTTGTAGCATCTGCTTCGAAGAAAGCCTTCTGAGTTGCTCCAAGATTTGAAGCAACTATGCTGCTTGGAAATGCAACGATAAGATTATTGTATGATGTAACATTTGCATTATACAGTCTTCTTGCAGCCTGAAGATGCTCCTCAACATCGATTACACTCTTCTGAAGCTCTGCGAAGTTCTGGCTTGAACGAAGCTCTGGATAATTCTCAGCAAGAACACGGATATCCGAACTTACCTGATCCATATTTCTGCTAGCTTCATTTCTCTCCTTCATAGACATTCCTGCACGAAGATTTACAATCTGAAGAAGTGTTTCTCTCTCGTACGCCTGATAATTCTTTACGATATCAAGCATCTTTGTAAGAACATCATATCTCTTTGTCAGTGCTACATCTATTCCGGAAAGTGCTTCAGAAACCTTGATATCTGCTCTCTTAATGTTGTTCGAAGCGGATATATACCAGCCGAAGAATCCTCCAACTATAACTACTAAAACTACAATTACAACTAATACTGTATTCATATCTTAACCTCCAATTTATCTATGTATATTGATTTTATAATTATTTATAATTATTTATATCTCTTTATTACTATCTTTAAATTAATATTTCTTTATGTATTATACGAAGAACATATCGATTACTCTCTTGATCTCATCAATATCTCGCTGAACCTTCTCCATTTCCTCTGGATAAGAAGCCTCTTTCATCCAGTCCTTCTTATCAAAGACATCCTTGTTTGGTTCATTTATAGCAAGATATAACTTATTTCCTACAAAATGAATCGCGATTTCCGGATATGTTCGAAGCAGCGAATCCAGATACTCCATATACTGTGGTGTGAGCAGATAGAAAGCATCGTGTGGACTACTTGAATATACATTGAAATCCTTGTTGAACTGAACGCTTTCTAATTCAACCTTGTTCTCTTTCCTGGTGTTCTGAGGTCCAGGATATTTGAACCTTTCTGAATAAATCCTTGTGGAGCTGCTTAGCATCTCTGGAAAATCAAATGCAAACATTCGACCTCTAAAGTAAGTCGTTGTGTGAGAGGATTTACCATTTGACGTATGTTGCTCAACCGTAACATCCGACATTTCAAAGTTAACGCCTCTGTAGCTTGCTCTCAGATAATCTTCAGACTTAAATCGATTACCCATAGCACAGAGCTGAAAGCTTCTTACCGTCGGTTCGCTAAATCCATTTTTCCATGCATAATAGACATTATCGAAGTTAGCTCTGAGTGGTTCTTCAGCGAATATCTGTTTATATAGCTTCTGATATTCCTCCCGGGTACCCTTATTATATATAATTCCTCCAACCATCATTCCCATACCAATCCAGGAAAATATCATATTATTGATGAATAGTGGAACTAAGAAGCAGAGAACTCCGATACATATCAGAATCACACCCATTGATGCACGCGACCTGATGGCATCGAGCTTTTGCATTTTCTCATGAAGTCCCATACGGCTAACCTCCTTTCTTTATAAATCATACAAACATACATATAATAATATATCTATGCCCCAAATGGTACAAAAAGGTGCGCGACATATCAAAAACTATTCCTCTAAACTCGCGAAATAAAATGAGTCAAAACAAAATGAGTCACTTTTACGTCCGACGTAGCTGCTGACTCAAAAATGAGTCACCTGCTACGTCGGACGTAAGAGGTGACTCATTTTCTGATTGGTTATTTTATTCTAGGCATCGCCTAGGTTTTCTGTCTCTTTAACTGTTACTGTCTTGTCGTAGCAAGAGAACATTTCCTCCACCTTAGCCTGATCTGGCTTTGGTGTAATCACACTGATTATAGGTACAATGATAAGTCCAGCGATCATAGTAGCGGCACCAGCATTGATTGGTGATGCGATGATTGGCTTTCCAACCTGTGAAGCGAAGATATTTGCAAGTGTAAATCCAACGCCCACGATGTAGCTTGCCCATACAGCAGCCTTTGTAATCTTCTTGCTGTAGAGACCATACATAAATGGTGCAAGGAATGCTCCTGCAAGAGCTCCCCATGACACACCCATCAGCTGAGCGATGAATGTAGGAGGGTTAAATGCTATAACAACCGATACGATGATAAAGCACATAACGAAGATCTGCATCAGACGAAGCTGTGTCTTTTCCTTCATTTCCTTCTTCATAAGTGGCTTGATAAGATCAAGTGTAAGAGTTGAGCTTGATGTAAGAACAAGTGATGAAAGAGTTGACATAGAAGCTGAGAATACAAGCACAACCACGATACCGATAAGAATATCAGGCAGTGTTGAAAGCATTGTAGGAACTATGTTATCAAATGCAACTTTCTCAGTTCCATCTTCAAGTGTAATGATGATTCCCTCATAACCTCCGAAAAGACGTCCAAAACCGCCGAGGAAGTAACATCCACCAGCGATGATGATAGCGAAAAATGTAGATACAACTGTACCAGTCTTTACAGCCTTCTCATCCTTGATAGCGTAGAACTTCTGAACCATCTGTGGAAGTCCCCAAGTACCAAGTGATGTAAGGATAACTACTCCGAGAAGTGACAGTGGATCTGGACCAAAGAAGCTGGCGAAGAGTCCCTGTGAACCATAAAGCGCAGGTGTTGTAACAGTAGGATCTGCCTCAATAACTGAAAGCTCCTTAAGTGCATTTAAGAAACCACCCTGTCCGTTAAGAACGGCTCCGATAACTGCACAGATACCGATCAGCATGATGATACCCTGAATAAAGTCATTAAGTGCTGTTGCCATATATCCGCCGATAACAACGTATGCACCAGTAAGAAGTGCCATGATGACAACACATATACGGTAATCAATAGAGAATGCCATACCAAAGAGTCTTGAAAGACCATTATATACACTGGCTGTATAAGGCACCAGGAAGATAAATGCAATAATCGAACCTACAATTCGAAGAGCCTTTGAGTTAAATCTCTTTCCGAAATACTCAGGCATAGTCTTCGCATCCAGCTGCTGTGTCATAAGACGTGTACGACGTCCGAGCACAAGCCAAGCAAGAAGACTTCCGATAAATGCATTTCCAAGTCCTATCCATGTTGAAGCAAGACCAAACTTCCATCCAAACTGTCCAGCGTATCCGATAAATACAACTGATGAGAAGTAGGATGTACCAAAAGCAAATGCTGAGATCCAAGGACCTACAGTACGTCCACCGAGAACGTAATCATTTACACTCTTTGCTTTGTTGCGGGAATAGATTCCGATTCCCATCATAACTGCAAAGAACACAACCAGTAGAGCAATCTTGATAGCCATTATTCTATCTCCTTTGAAACAATATTTTCTGGTAAAGTGCATTTAAAAAAAATAATACACTTTATCGCGCTAACGATTTAACGCGCTAAAGTGTATTATAGACTAATCTTTAAATCTTAACAAGTAGTTTTTTAGTATTACTGAAAGTTATTTTCCAAACCTACTAGCAGATACGCGGAAGCAGCTCTCCACTTGGGCGAGACAGCATAGTCTTTGCTCCAACTGCAGTATTTACAACTACCTTACCCTTGTTCTCTTCTGTTACTTCACCGATGATACAAGCACCTTCAGAATTAGGGCAGGCTCTCAGTGCTTCTAATATACTATCTGCTTCACTGGCAGGAGCGAAGACAACCAGACGTCCCTCACAAGCAAGGTAAAGTGGCTCAAGACCCAGCATACCACATACGCCTCTAACACCATCAGCAACTGGAATACTCTCCTGATCAAGAGATATTCCGACATTACTTTCTCCAGCAATCTCATATAGCACTGTTCCAACACCACCACGAGTTGCATCTCTGATAACATGGATATCCTTAGTTACGTCAAGCATAGCCTTCACATTTTTATTCAGAGGTGCGCAGTCACTAGTTACATCTGCATCGATTTTAAACTCATTTCTGGCAAGAAGTATAGTACATCCATGTCTTCCTATATCGCCAGTTACTATGATCTTGTCTCCTGGCTTCGCAAATGCACCTGATGTCTTTGCGCCTTCTATAATAGAACCGAAGCCTGTTGTCGTGATAAAGATTTTATCCACCTGGCCTTTTCCTGCAACCTTTGTATCACCCGCTACAAGGTATACTCCTGCTTCCTTTGCTGTCTTAGCCATAGCTGCAGCTATCTCGTCAAGCTTTGCAACTGGAAATCCCTCTTCGATGACCATAGCACAGGTGAGGTACTTTGGCTCAGCTCCCATACATGCAATATCATTTACGGTTCCACAGATTGAAAGCTTGCCAATATTTCCGCCGGCGAACTCATATGGTGATACGATAAACCCATCTGTAGACATAGCAACTTTTCCAGCAGCAACATCCAGTACTGCCGCATCATCTGCAGTGAGATATGGATTATCAAAATGTTTCTTGAAAATGTTATTTATAAGTTTATTAGTCTGGACACCGCCAGAACCGTGTGCAAGTGTGATTACGTCTTCCATTTATCTTTCCTCTTGTTATTATCTTGTTTTATTATTTCTTGTTATATTTTATCTTATTATCTTTTTCTTGTTTTTCCTTAGAATTAACCTACATTTCTTCGTCTATCTCTATTCCGATAGAAGGTCCATAATGATAATAAGCTGCGCAGGCACCCTCGTCGGAAACCATGCAGGCTCCTACTGGATGAAGTGGGTTGCAGGCCTTTCCAAACATAGGACAGTCTGTTGGCTTGCAGTGTCCCTGAAGAACTTCAGGACATCTACAGGCAGGATTTGATCTGCCTTCCATAGAAGGAATGCTATATTTGATTCTAGAATCGAAGTCCGCATATTCACTTCTCAGCTTCATACCAGACTTTTCTATAATTCCAAGACCACGCCACTCAGTATCGCAAGGCTCCATTACTGAATCAACAAGCTTCTGAGCTGCAGGATTACCTTCATCTTTTACGACTCTTGGATAGCAGTTTTCAAAAAATGGCTTGCCCTTCTTCAGATTATCTATGGTAACCGCAAGGGCAGTCATAAGCTCATTTGCAGTAAATCCTGCAACTACACCAGATACTCCCTCTTCTGTCAGCTTCTTACAGACAGCATTTCCTGTAATTGCATTTACATGGCCTGGATAGAGAAATGCATCTGCACTACCCTTAAGCTTTGCATAAGCATTAGGCATAGTCTTGTTAGCAGTTAGTATCGAAAAGTTACTAAGTCCGAGACGCTGTGCCTTCTTAACAGCGAGGCACGCAGAAGGAGTCGTAGTTTCAAATCCAACAGCTAAGAATACAACCTGAAGATCAGGATTATCTCTTGCAAGTTCTACTGCATCATCTGGCGAATATACAGGACGTATATCAGCACCTTCTGTTCTTGCGCCTGCAAGACTCATTTTACTTCCAGGGACCTTGATAAGATCTCCAAATGTTGTAATAACGCACTGCTTCTCAAGTGCAAGATAGATTGCCTCATCTATATATCCAACTGGAGTTACACATACTGGACATCCAGGTCCTGAGATCAGCTCAACATTTTCTGGAAGCAGACTTCTTATACCCAGACGGAAAATCTCGTGAGTATGTGTTCCGCAGACCTCCATGATACGGATCTTTGGCCCATCATAATTCTGTATGATCTCACGAGCATTCTTAATAACATCACTCATTTTTATATCCTCTTATACATATTTCTTATATTTTCACTATTTGGCGTGAGTTCTAAGTCCGGACATTACGCCCTCTGACTCTGTCTCATCGTCAGATGTAATCTTAGCAATAGCAACGCCAGCGTGAACCATAACATAATCTCCTGGCTCAAGATCCTCCAGAAGTTCTGCACTTACATCTCTCTTTGCACCGCTTGCATCGATAACAGCAGTACCATCCTTTACACTTACAACCTTAGCAGCAAGTCCTACACACATTTTCTATTCCTCCTATAACATTTGATTTATCTATTTACTAAAAACACTTCGAAATGAAGTAATATTATCTCCATCTTCACGACCATATATAGCAAAGCATATCTCATCGAAGCATTTGCCATAGTCTTCGTCAACGATCACTCTTCTAAAGTACTCCGCAACATCATCGGGCTTATTTCCAAAGGCTCCGCAGCCCCAGGCTCCCAATACAAGATTCTTATATCCATTCTTTGCCGCCGCCGCAAGCATAATACGTATTCTTCTAATAAATGTATCTTCTATAAGTTTATTTCCCGCAAGCAGCGCCGCTCCAAATCTATTAGGTGCTGGAACTGTCACAACTCCCATGCACACTGGAACTGACATCAGGTTATACTTCTCATCTCTGAAGACCACGACATTTGGTGATATAAGCATATAATCTGACTCCACACGGCTTGGGTGCGTATTGTTATATATATACATTTTCGACGCCTTCTTAGAGGTGATAGATGCATAAAGTGTACTGCATCTGCAAAGCGCTTCCTCCTGCGCATTGGCTCCCATACGGAATCCACCGCCTGGACTATGAGCATTTGCAAAGTTCATAACCAAAGCATTTTCATACTTTCTTCCAGCCTCAAAGGAATCTGCGTTAATGACAGTTATGTTACACATTTGTTCCTTCTTAAAAGGAATCATATCCTGAGTCAGAAGTTCTTCTCCGTCCCCTGGACTTATGACTATAACCTCTTCAAAATCTACATCTGGAAGTGCGATATCCATTCCACTGAGATTATATTTCCTCTCAGCAATTATATTCAAAGTTTCATTTGCAATCTGTATATTATTCATGATTCACCAACCATATATACTAATTAATCTGCAACTATCTACTTATCTTTATTCAGGGCATATAGTCCTGCCAGAACCTGCCCTGCTGAGACGCCTCCATCATTTGGAGGAATAATACCGTGAGTCAATACTCGAATATTCTTACGAGATAAAAGCTTTTTAACATATTCCAGAAGTAAAGTATTCTGAAATACTCCACCGGAAAGAGCTGCCACCTTAACACCAGTCTCCTCGCTGTATCTAGCAACATTTTCTGCAATACTTTCAGCGAGCTTCATGTGAAAGATAAGTGCAAGCTTATCAGAATCTTCACCAGCTAGTTTTTTCCTCGCTAAATGTCTCACAAGGCTATTTGTATTTGTAAATATACTCGAAAGATCTGCTTCATGCATCAGAGTATTTAGATAAAGGTTCGAATGGTCCTTTCTAAATCTCTCTGCCGCAAACATAAGTGCCGTAGCCGCTTCTCCCTCGAAAGTTGAGCTTCGTCTGATTCCGAGAATCGCACTTACAGCATCGAATAGTCTTCCTGCACTTGTGGACTTAATGCTATTAACATTAGTACGAATCATATCTGACAGCATACTATATTCGAACTCATTACATAGTCCCAGCCCACTGATTATCTCGTCCTTAGTTAGATAGTCCTGCTTCTCGTCGCAGCCTTCTCCACTAAGTATAGATACAGCATTTCTCCAACCTTCCTTTGAAGAAAGATCACCGCCGCACTGGGTAAATGAAGCAATAGTACCGAGCCTCTCGAAGCCGTCCAGTCTGGAGAGAAGATATTCACCGCCCCAGATAGTACCATCTGTTCCGTAACCAGTTCCATCAAATGATACGCCAATCACCTCATTTAGATAATCATTTTCAGCCATACAGGACAAGATATGTGCATAATGATGCTGAACCTTCATCACTGGTATATCATACTTTTCGCCCAGCTCCTCAGCAACAGCAGATGTATTATACTTTGGATGCATATCACATACAATAAGCGAAGGCTTTGCCTCCAGCATTTCTGTCATCCTGTCTACCGACTCCGTAAGAGCATCGACGGATCTGATATCAGCCATATCTCCAATATAAGCAGATGGATATATGAGACCATCCTTTGCGAGGGCAAATGTATTCTTCAGCTCACCACCTATTGCAAGCACATGACCCTTCAGCCCTTCAGCTGTATTACCATCGTAGGTTTCATTACTTCCTATCATCACAGGAAGGGGAGCAAAGCCTCTGGAACGTCTGATCATATAAGGCTTTTCATCTACAAAATCCATAACTGAATCATCAGCTCTGGTTCTTATCATTCTGTTATTAGATAGTACAATATCTGTAAAGTCAGATATTTCATTTATCACATCTTCATCTGTTCTACATATAGGTGCCCCAGATACGTTGGCACTAGTCATGATGAGGCAGTCCGGCACCGTATACGAATCCTCGTAATCAAATAGAAGTAAATGAATCGGAGTATATGGAAGCATAACTCCAACACTCGGATTATCAGGTGCGACAGAAGTTGCGAGACTTGAAGTCATCTTACGCTCTAGCAATATGATAGGCTTCTGATATCCTGTCAGATAATCATACATTTCATCACTGCTAATCCGGCACTCTCTTTCAACCGTATCGATATCCTTCATCATTACCGCAAATGGTTTCATCGGACGATTCTTGAGCAGACGAAGCCTTGATACAGCATCCTCATTTGTCGCGTCGCAGCATAGATGAAATCCGCCAATACCTTTGATAGCCACAATCTGGCCATCTATTATAGCCTTTCTTGCAGCGGTTAAGCCCAACTTTCCTTCTAGCTTATCCCCCGGATTCTTTGGGTCAAATGAGTAAACAGACGGACCACATTTAGGACAACAGACAGGCTGTGCATCGTAACGTCTTGTCTCCGGGTGAGTATATTCGTACTCGCATTCAGGACACATCTCAAACTCCTTCATGCTGGTACGTTCCCTGTCATAAGGCATCGACTCCAGAATAGTAAGTCTAGGGCCGCAGTTAGTACAGTTAATAAATGGGTGCATGTAACGACGATTCGACTTATCGAAAAGCTCTTTCTTACATTCATCACATATAGCAATATCTGGAGATATAAATATATCACCTGTATCTTTTTCACTCTCTATAATCTGAAAATCTTCAAACTCTGGAGCATCCACGCACTTATCTATGATATTCAGGATCACAGATCTGGCCGGTGGATTATGCTTCAAAGCATCTAGCAGGAAATTAACCTCTCCTTGTGCATATATCTCTACATAAGAACCTTTATTCGCAACGGTTCCCTTAATACCATGCTCTAAACAAGTTCTACTGACGAAAGGTCTGAAGCCCACGCCCTGAACTATGCCATATACTCTTATCTTATGTGTATCCACATGGACCCCTCCCTTCTTATCTACTATCTACTTTCAAATATCTAATATCGAATTATTCAAGCTCTAATTATATTGTCTTTAATAAATCTATGAGAAGAACATTACAGAATCATCATTCATCCTTCCCGATACTGCAAAGGATGGATAATCTACAAATGTATTCTTATAGCCAACTGCTGTAAGAAGCCTCTCTATATCTCCATCTGCAACTACGAGATCATAGTTTCGAGCTGCTACTAACTCAGCAAGGTCATCCTCACCTGATAGTCTTACATCTCCCTCTTCTTTATAGTCAGGACTCTGCATAAAGAATGTAGCTACGTCTATAGATATATCAGGATACTTATTAAGAATAAGACTTCGGAGTTCATTTGCTGCAAATTGTGTATGTATAATGAGCACTCTTGTTGCCGATTCTTTTCCTTTACTTAGTAGTCTTTCGATACTATCTAGTACTTGTTTCTTTACATCCTGTGGTGTAAATGGATATCCAACTTTATATGGAACACCACACTCTTCCTCAAGGTATCTTGCTGTCTTTAGTCCTGCTGGAGTAACTACTAGGTTTTCCTTAATTCGTCCAATCTCTCTAATAGCCTCAAGCCCTGAACCCATTCCATATATAAGAGGATTCTCTATACCATAGGCTTTCGCCATCTCGATTAATGGTTCTGATGTAGAATAACCAGTTTCAAGAGGTGTTGCGCCAAGGATTCCTGTAACTGACTGCATGTTATGAGAAGCATCATTTTCTATATGAGATGCGTCATTTCCCCTACCAGCAAACTCCCTAAAAAGTCCGAGCCAGGCTTCCTCCTCGCCTTCATCAAAGAGACGGGTTCCGATAGCATTTACGGTGATGCAAGGTATCCCAAGCTTCTTCTCTGCCATTCTCTTAAGTGCCTTCATATCAGTTCCTATAACGGCAGGAACTGGTGTTGCAACTATGG
>CACWGK010000036.1 GCA_902760415.1 uncultured Lachnospiraceae bacterium | reverse complement strand
GCTTCTGTCTGAGCCTCTGTTGCCGCTTCTGTTGAAGCATCTCCACCAGTTGAATAAAAATATGCATAAATAGTATGCGCAGAAGTAACATTAGTAAATGTATATGATGATACAGGACCTACGCTCACTCCATCAACAGTTACATCACTAATAGCATAACCAACATTAGGTGTAATATAAAATGTTACATCAGAACCAGCTTCAATATTAGTTTGGGATTCAGATATACTACCGCCTGTATCCGCCCATGAAGATATACTAATACCACCTTCTACTTCTGGATGAAGAGGACAAGTTGTAGTAAATGTAGTCGAATCATATTCAAAATCAGCACCTACTAATGTTCTATTACCATTAGAATCATAAGATACTGTATATTCAACAGGATTAGGACAAGCATTTGTAGCCTTACAATGTGATTCTGGACATATAAGTATAGTATTCATATGACCAGTACACATCTTTTTAGGAACATGATCCTCATCACACCAATCATAAGATGTAGGACATCCACCAACTGGAGAAAGACCCGTGATAGTACATACACTAGTCTTTACAAGACCTTCTGGCTGTTCCCAATCTTTTTCAGTACTCTGATTTTCAAGAACAGCTATCTTATCCATCATATCTCGCCACATAACCTTATGGTTATTTGTATTGATAGTAACATTTGAATCATATCCAAACCAAACAGATGCAGTATAATACGGAGTCATACCGCAGAACCACAAGTCAAAACTCTGAGATGTTGTACCTGTCTTACCAGCACACTGAATACCAGTAGTCATCTTAGCTCTAGTACCTGTACCTTTAGTAACAACATCCTTCATAGCATCTATAAGCTGATATGCTGTTGTCTTCTTGCACATTCTATGTGATCTTTCAGCAGGCTCTCTATTATCTATAATGAGATTGCCGTCATGATCATAAACCCTGTCATAATATACAGGCTTAACATACATACCCATATTTGCTATTCCGGCATAAGCAGCTGTAATCTCAAGGTTAGTTACACCATGTGTAAGACCACCAAGAGCAGTAGCCTGCTGAATATCAGAATACACACCACCATCAGATCCAATCTCTTTATCGACGATAGTAGTAAATCCTTCATCTACAAGATAATCATACGCAACCTCAGGAGTAACAGCAGTAATAGCCTGTACAGCTATAATATTCATAGACTGCTCTATCGCTCTTCTAAGAGAACTTGGTCCCCAATAGCTTCCATACCAGTTACGTACAGGATTACCATTTGTATAATTATATGGCTTATCATCAAAGCCTGAAGCAAGGCTTCCTTCAGTATCAATGTAAGGAAGAAATGCAGCTAATATCTTAAATGTAGAACCCGGCTGTCTCTTACCCATTGTAGCTCTATCTAAACCAAGGTTCTCAGTCTTCTCACCACGTCCACCACCGATAGCCTTAATATAACCAGTTTTCTGATCAATTATAGAGATGGAAGCCTGTGGCTGAGGCGCTGTTTTAAACTCCTCATTAAGGAATGTAGCTCCTGTCTCATCAAGCATAGCCTCTTTATAAGTTTCAGCAGCTGCCTTAGCATCTTCCTCAGAAGGATATATATTATTATACTTTGAATTCTCAGTTTCTTTTCTATAATACGTAAGCAATGTATTAGTATCATAATTGTAAGTAGTGATTCCATCTTTATCAAGAAGAGTCAGCTTATAGTTAAGTGCAACCGAAGAACCAGATGGATAATACTGCTCATCATTTATGACCTCATCAACAATCGCCTGAATATCATAATCCTGAACAGAATATACACTATAACCACCAGTATATATCTCATCATATGCCTCTTCTTCAGACATATCAAACATCTCCATAAAGTCCTTACAGAGCTGTCTCATAAGATCATCAGTATAATACGAATTATACTCAAAGTTCTCATCATTTGTCTTCTTAACCTGCTGAATTCGATCATAAACGTTATCATTTATTGCAGCATCATACTCAGCCTGAGTAATAAACTCAAGCTCAAGCATCTTATCAAGAACATCCTCACGACGATAGCTATTCTTTGTAGGGAATATAACAGGATCAAATGAATATGGATTCTTTGTAATACCTGCTATAACTGAAATCTCAGAAAGAGTAAGCTGATCACAAGACTTGTTAAAATATCTGTTAGCAGCAGCTTCTATACCATTACATCCCTGTCCAAGATAAATAGTATTAAGATAAGCCTCCATTATCTGTTCTTTTGTATGGGACTTCTCTAAGTCAATAGCCAAATACTGTTCCTGAATCTTACGTTCAATCTTCTGTATTTTTGTAGTCTCATTCATACCAACGTTAAAAACGCTGTTCTTAATAAGCTGCTGAGTAATAGTCGAAGCACCTTCATTAAAGTTCCGAGCCATTATATCCTTAACAAAAGCTCTGAAGATACCCTTCATATCTATACCATTGTGAGACCAGAATCTTTCATCCTCTATGGCAACAAATGCATCTACAACCTGATCAGGTATATCATCATAATAAACATATACTCTGTTAGAATTAACTGTAGACAGTGTGTTTCGTTCTTTATTATTCTGATCATAGATTACTGTCTTAAATCCCTTTGGTTTGATACTAATACTTGAAATATCTGGTGAATCATCAAGTATTCCCTTCATCATACCAAAGCCTGCCCCTGCCATCACTAATACAACGAAAACAAACGCAACAAGAAGCACCTTAAACAGAGCTATAAGAGCCCTACGTTCAAGACGCTGTGACTTTGCGCTTATCTTCTTCTGCTTTTTCTTAACGTTTTCTTTGCTGAAATTCAACTTAAGCTTCGCCTCCGAAAAATCATCATTTTCACCTTAACTAATTTATTATAACATTTTCTTAACGCTTTTGAAACAGTTTATTTGCCACTGCAACAAATTGCTTATTATCTCTTGTTTGAGAGAATAATTTTAGAAGATCTTCTGTAACCTCTTCAGGCTTAAGACTATGAAATCTTCTATGAATGATATCAAGGATTTCCCTCTCATCAGCATCAAGCAGAAGATCATCTTTTCTAGTACCTGATTTAGAGACATCAATAGCAGGGAACACTCTCTTTTCCTGTAGATTTCTATCAAGAACAAGCTCCATATTACCCGTTCCCTTAAATTCCTCAAATACTACATCATCAAGACGGCTTCCTGTATCAATAAGTGCTGTGGCAAGAATAGTAAGCGAACCACCCTCACGCATATTTCTTGCAGCGCCAAAAAACTTCTTTGGCATATGAAGTGCCGCCGGATCAAGTCCACCAGATAAAGTTCTACCACTTGGAGTAACTGTTAGATTATAAGCTCTTGATAATCTGGTAATAGAATCTATAAGTATTACAACATCCTGTCCACTCTCAACCAATCTCTTAGCACGTTCTATTGCCATTTCAGATACTCTCTTATGATGTTCTGGAAGCTCATCAAATGTTGAATATATAACCTCAGCATTCTCACCTTCTATTGATTCTTTTATATCAGTAACCTCCTCAGGTCTCTCATCAATAAGAAGAACAAGAAGATTCATATCCGGATAAGCTTTTGATATTCTCTTTGCAATCTGCTTTATAAGAGTTGTCTTACCAGCTTTAGGAGGAGAAACAATCATTCCTCTCTGTCCTTTACCTATAGGGCTGAATAGATCAACTATCCTAAGAGAAACAGGAGCCCCTGGGTAATCTAAATGGATTCTCTCATTCGGGAATATTGGAGTCATATCCTCAAATTTCATACGCTTTATAATCTGTTCAGGATTATAACCATTTACAGACTCAATATATAAAAGTGCACTAAACTTCTCATTAGCATTCTGTTTTCTTCTTATAGGACCCTTTACAATATCGCCTGTACGAAGTTTAAACCTTCTAATCTGAGAAGGCGATACGTATATATCCCTCTCACCAGGCATATAATTGTCACTTCTAATAAAGCCATATCCTTCAGTAAGAACTTCAAGAATACCTTCTGCAACTTCATTTTCAACAGTTTCATTTGTATTAGATTCTGTTTCCACATTTGCTTCATTATCAGAAACAGACGTTTCACTCTTTACTTCATCTTCTTTCAATGAAGACTTTTGAGCAGATTTTTTTTCTAGCTTTTTATCAGACTTAACTTCAGGCTTACTAACATTTTTATTATTTGAATTACCATCTTTCTTTTTTTCTGTCTTTTTTTCTGTCTTCTTCACAGACTTTTTTGCAGTTGTTTTTTCTGCAGATTTCTTCTCGTTTTTTTCTAACTTAACAGACTTTTCAGTTTTTTCAGTCTTTTCTGTCTGATTCTCAGAGATTTTTTGATTTAATTTATTAACAACATCAAGTAATTCAGACTTTTTGAGTCCAGATAATCCTCTAAGACCTTTTGACTCTGCATATTCACGAAGTTCAGAAACTTTCATTTTTTCGAAGTTCATCTTTTTCTCCTTTCAGAACAATTCACTCTTGAAAAACTTACCCAAGAGGGTTATTCTATAAAAACACACCTCTAGTCGCGACATAACAATATATTATTTATCCAACCTTCTAAACGTGGAGTAAATCAATGGAAAACCAAAATCTAATGCTATATAAACTTATAATTTTATATATGCTTGATAGAATAGATGAATATACATTAACAAACGCACAGATAACTAATTTCATTCAAGATAAGGGATATACTAATCTATTTAACATTCACGAATCAATCAGCGAACTAATTGATAAAGAGTTTATCTCAGTAAGTACTATCCGTAACACAAAGCACTATAAGATAACAAATCTTGGTGAAGAAGCACTCTTCTACTTTGAAAATAGAATCTCTAACAATATTAAACAAGAAATCAGAGAATATTTCAAGGAAGAAAAAATCAATCTCAAAAATGAATCAGAAATTATCGCAGACTTTGTATACAACGAACACAGCGAATATACAGTTAAATGTGCAATAAAAGAACGTAGAGAAACACTTCTTGATATAAGAATTAACGTACCTACAAAAGATATGGCCAGATCGATATGTGATAACTGGCGAACAAAGAGTACCGACGTGTATCAATATCTAGTAAATGAATTATGGTCAAAGGAATAAAGAAAGAATATCAAGTAACTCTTCACGTCCCTGCTTCGTCTCACTGGAGTAAGGGACTATTTTTATGTCATTCTTGATTCCAAGCGTATCTCTAAGAAGCTTCAGTTGTTTATCCTTCTGACTTCTCTTAATTTTATCAAGCTTTGTCGCAACAATAATAGGTGTTAGCCCATTTTCTACGACCCAATTAAACATCATGACATCATCCTTCGTAGGAGCATGTCTTATATCAATCAACAAAACTAGAGCCTTCAGACTATCTCTAGTCCCAAGGTACTTTTCTATCATTTTCCCCCATTTAGCTCTCTCAGCCAGGGAAGTTTTAGCGTATCCATATCCCGGTAAATCAACGAGGAAGAATTCCTCATTTACATTATAGAAGTTAATCGTTACTGTCTTGCCGGGACTTGAAGAAGTCCTAGCAAGATTTTTACGATTAAGCAAAGAATTAATTAGAGATGATTTTCCAACATTAGATCTTCCAGCAAATGCTATCTCTGGAAGTGTCTCGGTTGGAAATTTAGATGTAGGGCCATAAACCCCACTAAGTTCTGATGTTTTAATCTTCATAACTTTTATTCTGTAACTGGTGATGCACCCTCAGTAATAGTTTCCTTAGTAATAGTAACCTTCTTGATTTCTTCATTTGAAGGTATCTCATACATAACATCCATCATGGAATGCTCAAGTATAGCTCTAAGTCCTCTTGCTCCTGTAGATCTTTCCATAGCTTCCTTAGCTACTTCTCTAAGTGCATCCTCATCAAACTCAAGCTCAACATTATCAAACTCAAAGAGCTTCTTATACTGCTTTACGATAGATGACTTAGGTTCAGTTAAAATGCTGACAAGAGCCTCTTCATCTAACTGATCAAGAGTTACAACAACTGGTACACGTCCAACAAACTCAGGAATAATACCAAACTTAACAAGATCCTGAGGTTGAACCTTACGTAACAGATCAGAATCAACAATTGACTTATCCTTCTGAATATCTGCATTAAATCCTATAGATTTCTTTCCAACTCTATTCTCGATAACTTTATCAAGACCATCAAATGCGCCTCCACAAATGAAGAGAATATTTGATGTATCAATCTCAATAAATTCCTGCTGAGGATGCTTACGCCCACCCTGTGGCGGAACTGAAGCTACAGTACCTTCAACGATTTTAAGAAGAGCCTGCTGTACACCTTCACCAGAAACATCTCTGGTAATAGAAACATTTTCTGACTTCTTTGATATCTTATCTATCTCATCGATATATACGATACCACGCTCAGCTCTATCTATATCATAATCAGCTGCCTGAATAAGCTTAAGCAAAATATTCTCAACATCCTCACCAACATATCCTGCTTCAGTAAGAGTAGTTGCATCTGCTATAGCAAATGGAACATTAAGCATCTTAGCAAGTGTCTGAGCGAGATAAGTCTTTCCTGAACCTGTTGGTCCAATCATGAGTATATTACTCTTCTGAAGCTCAACATCAAAGTTTTTTCCCGCCATAACTCTCTTATAATGATTATATACAGCAACAGAAAGCGCTTTTTTAGCTGACTCCTGACCTATAACATACTCATCAAGGAACGCTTTTATCTCTTTTGGCTTTGGAAGTGTTAATTCACCATCTTCCTCAGTCATATTCTTAAGCTCATCCTCTATAATATCTGCACAGATTCCTACGCATTCATCACATATATATACATCAGGACCAGCTATAAGTTTTCTTACCTGATCCTGTGTTTTATTACAGAAGGAGCATCTAAGTTTCTCATCTTTACGATTAGCCATTACTTATCTACCTATCCAAATAAAATATTATTTAGTATCAAACTATTTTCTGTTCTCGACAACATTATCAATAAGTCCGTATTCAAGAGCTTCTTTAGCTGTCATCCAATTATTTCTTTCACAGTCAGCAAGTACAGTTTCATAATCCTTACCTGCATTCTCAGCCATAATAGATATAAGATTCTTCTTAATTCTGAGCATATGCTCTACTTCAATCTCCATATCTGTAGCCTGTCCCTGTGTTCCACCAAGTGGCTGATGAATCATAATCTCCGCATTAGGAAGAGCATATCTCTTACCCTTTGCACCACCTGAAAGAAGAAAAGCACCCATAGATGCAGCCATACCAACACAGATAGTTGATACATCACACTTAATATAATTCATTGTATCGTAGATAGCCATACCAGCAGTTACAGAACCACCTGGGCTATTGATATATAAATTAATATCCTTATTAGAATCCTCTGACTCAAGGAAAAGAAGCTGTGCAACAACAAGACTAGCTGTTACATCATTTACCTCGTCGCCAAGGAAAATGATTCTTTCCTTGAGGAGTCTTGAATAGATATCATAGGCTCTCTCGCCTCTATTTGTTGTCTCAATGACTGTAGGTACTAATGCCATAAATCATATCCTCCTACAAACAATTATTTCTCTTTTGCCTGAGAAGCAATATATTCAGCAGCCTTCTGCATCTTGATATCCATCTTAAGGCTTTCCATCTGCTCCTCGCCCATAATCTCCTTAATCTTATCTACTTCCATCTGATACTGCTTAGCCATCTTTTCGATCTCAGCAGCTGTATCTTCTTCAGATACTTCAATATTCTGAGCCTCAGCTACAGCCTCAATAACAAGGCTTCTCTTAATCTGCTTTTCAGCTTCTGGACGAACCTGATCTCTCATATCATCACGAGTCTGACCTGTCATGTTGAGATACTGCTCAAGGTTCATTCCCTGATACATAAGCTGCTGACCAAAGTTATCGATCATCTTCTCCTGCTGATATACGATCATTGGCTCAGGAAGCTCAACCTTAGACATCTCTACAAGTGCATCTATAGCCTTTGACTCTCTTTCTCTCTGAGCTGACTGCTCCTTACGCTCAGTTACCTGCTTTTTAATATCAGCCTTCCACTCATCAACTGTCTCAAAATCAGTTGTATCTGAAATATACTCATCATCAAGTGTTGGAAGAACTGTCTCCTTAAGTCCAAGAAGTTCACACTTAAATACAGCTTCCTTACCAGCAAGATCCTCTGCCTGATAATTCTCTGGGAATGTAACATTTACATCGAAGCTATCTCCAACATTCTTACCGATAATCTGATCTTCAAATCCAGGAATAAATGAACCTGAACCAAGAACGAGTGGATACTTCTCGCCCTTTCCACCTTCAAATGCTACTCCATCAACAAATCCTTCAAAGTTGATTGTAGCTTCATCTTTCTCCTGTGCAGCTCTGTCTGTAACATCCTGCTTTGTTGAGTTAGCCTTAAGCTTTGACTCGATTTCCTTCTCAACATCCTCATCAGTTACTTCAGAATCTACCTTCTCAATCTTAATCTTCTTAAGATCTCCAAGCTCTACTGGTGGCTTTGTAGCAACCTTAGCCTTATAAATAAAATCCTTACCCTTTTCAATCTGGTTAAGTGAAATCTCAGGATTAGAAACTATATCAAGATCAATATCCTTAATCTCTTCAAAATATGTCTTATTAATAAGATCATTTGCAGCGTCCTCGAAGAATACAGCTGGACCATATGCCTTCTCAATGAACTGCATAGGTACATGACCCTTACGGAATCCGTCAAGCTGGAACTTGCTCTTCTGCCTATTATACACATCTACGCAGGCCTTCTTAAAATCCTCTGCAGGAACTGTAATTGTCAGTTCTGCCATGTTTCCTTCTAACTTTTCATAGGTTAAACTCATGATTTATTTTCCTCCTTATGACCCACTGGTCTTTATATCATTTTTTTAGAAGCGCTGCAATAAACTAGTAGTTTAAACTACTAAAGGGCGCTAACCACGAAATTATAGCACACATTAAAAATGGAGTCAATGGCGTGAACTACCATCAACTCCAATATTTCTCTATTATTTTTGTACTTATTCACTAATGATTTATGAATCGAAGAAATTGTTTCCATCATCCAGAGTTAATCTCTCTGTCTTAGGATATTCAAAGATCAAATTATTGTTAGCATTTTTCTCAAGATATTCAACATATTTATTAGCTTCCCACTTAGCCATAGGAAGATCATGCATTAAATAATTGCCACAGTTTACTGCAGTAGCTCCAGGAACCTCACCTTCAAAATCTCTCATATTCTTAAATGCTGCAAGCATTATAGGATACATATCCGAAGCAGCTGGACGACCCTTAACAATTATATAAAATCCAGTAAGGCAACCCATTGGTCCCCAATATATAAGCTTATCTTTCCATTCAACATCATTTCTAAGATATGTAGCTATAACATGTTCCATAGTATGCATAGCTGCCTGTCCTATAGCTGGTTCTGAATTAGGTTTCTTTATACGAATATCAAATGTTGTAACATACTCTTCACCAACTATATCAACCCTGCTTTCAAAAATACCAGGAATGATCTGAGTATGGTCAACCGAGAAACTTGGTATTAAATCCATAACGTAAATCTCCTTTTCATACAATACTTAACTAAGCTTAGCCATCATTTCAGTAATAATCTTAACCGAATTATCAATAGCTATCTTCTGGAAGGAAGGATAATCCATCTCAGCACTATCATCAGCCTTATCCGAGATAGAGCGAATGATAAGAAATGGAATATTATTCAACCAAGCTGTATGAGCAATGGCTGCCCCCTCCATCTCTGTACACATTCCACCGAAGTCCTTGATCATCTTATCTTTCATAGCCTTCTCTGAAACAAAGATATCTCCAGACACAACGCGTCCTTCAAAAACCTTTACATCAGGACAAGACTTTTCGCATACAGACTTTGCTATACTTCTAAGTTCATCATCAGCTTTATAGATACTGTCGGACTGATCAGGAATAACACCTCTATCATAGCCTAGTCCTTTAACATTCATGTCATGCTCTAATGCATCTGTTGATAGAACTATATCACCGATATCTATATTGGCATTAAGACTTCCAGCAATTCCAGTATTTATAATAGCCCTAACCTTATATATGGCCGCTAAAACCTCCGCAGCAATTGCTGCATTTACCTTACCAATACCAGATCTTACTAATACAACCTCATGTCCAGAAAGTGTTCCTGTCCAAAACTGCATACCTGCATGTTCCTCAACAGAAGGCTTATCAGCATCTCCGATACCACTCATAATAGCCTTGAGGTCATCGACCTCTTTATCCATTGCTCCAATAATACCTATCATAATCTAAAAAACTATCCTTCTACATTATATTCAGCAATATATGGAAGATTACGGTAATACTCACCGTAATCAAGTCCATAACCTATAACAAAGTAATCCGGGATAGTAAACAGTGAATAATCTGCTTTTATACCCACAACTCTTCTATCCGGTTTATCAAGAAGAGTAACGATCTTAAGCGATAACGGATCACGTTGTTTTAATATATCTACAACTTTGCTAAGTGTACGACCAGTATCTATTATATCTTCGACTATTACAACATGATAACGGCTGATGTCCTGAGCAAGATCATATACAATCTTGACATCGCCACTTGAATCAGTACTGTCAAAGTAACTCTTGCAAGCCATAAATCCCATCTCACACGGAATTGTCATATTCTTGTTAAGATCTGAAAGAAACATAAATGCCCCTTTAAGAATACTAACAAGTAAAAGCGGTTTACCTTCATATTCTGTACTAAGATACTTTCCGCACTCAGCAATTTTCTCCTGGAGTTCTTCTTCGGAAATGATTACTCTCTTTATACCATTTTGAAATATAGATTTATCTGTTAACTCCAAAGATTTTACCTCCAATAGAGTATATTATTTTTCCTTAATCGATGTATGCCACTCCTGAAGAGAATGAATATTTCCAAGATGTCTCTTCTTCATATGGTCAATACCTTCAGCAGCTGCATGACCAGCAGCGATTGTTGTAATATAAGGAACCTTATACTTGATAGCAGCTTTTCTGATATAAGCATCATCATGAACAGATTCTTTTCCAGAAGGCGAATTGATGATAAGCTGAATATCACCATTACTGATATGGTCAAGAATGTTAGGTCTGCCCTCATACATCTTCTTTACCTTCTCAGCAGGAATACCCGCAGCAACTATTGTCTCATATGTATTTCCAGTTGCAAGGATCTTAAATCCATTATCATGAAGAATTCTAGCAACCTCAGGTCCCTCAGGTCTTTCTGTCCTATTAAGCGAAATAAGAACAGTTCCCTCTAATGGAATCTCTGCCTTTGCTGCTTCCTGCGCTTTGAAATAAGCACCACCAGCTGACTGAGATATACCAAGAACCTCACCTGTAGATCTCATCTCTGGTCCAAGTATAGGATCAACTTCTGGGAACATATTGAATGGGAATACAGCTTCCTTAACACCATAATAAGGAATCTCTCTCTCCTTAAGATCTGGAACTGGTGAAGGTCTTCCAGTAAGTTCTCCAGTGATAATATCTGTAGCAAGTGGAACCATACGGATACCACATACCTTAGATACAAGAGGAACAGTACGTGATGCTCTTGGATTAGCTTCAAGAACATATACTACACCATCTTCTATCGCATACTGCATATTCATAAGTCCAACAACATGCATTTCTTCTGCTATCTTACGAGTATAATCCTTGATTGTCGCAAGGTTTTCTTCAGAGATATGCTTTGATGGAATGATACAAGCAGAGTCACCTGAGTGAACTCCAGCAAGTTCTATATGCTCCATAACAGCTGGAACATATGCATGTGTACCATCTGATATAGCATCTGCTTCACATTCCATAGCATGATGAAGGAATCTATCAATAAGAATAGGTCTATCTGGAGTAACACCAACAGCTGCAGCCATATATCCAGACATACTCTCATCGTCATATACAACTTCCATACCACGTCCACCAAGAACGTATGAAGGACGAACCATTACAGGATAACCAATCTTGTTAGCGATTTCTATAGCCTCATCAACCGTTGTAGCCATACCAGCTTCAGGCATAGGAATACCAAGCTTATCCATCATAGCTCTAAACTGATCTCTATCCTCGGCAAGATCAATGACCTCAGGACTAGTACCAAGAATCTTAACGCCATTCTTCTGAAGATCACTAGCGAGATTAAGTGGAGTCTGACCACCAAACTGAGCTATAACACCAACCGGCTTCTCTTTCTTGTATATAGAAAGAACATCCTCAAGTGTAAGTGGTTCAAAGTATAACTTATCAGATGTATCATAGTCAGTTGAAACTGTCTCAGGGTTACAGTTAACGATGATAGTTTCAAATCCAAGCTTCTTAAGTGACTTAGCTGCATGTACACAGCAGTAATCAAACTCAATACCCTGACCAATTCTGTTAGGACCACCACCAAGAATCATAACCTTAGGCTTATCATTCTTAACTACATTCTTATCAACATCACAGTAAGTTGAATAATAGTAAGCAGCGTCCTGTGTGCCACTAACATGTACACCCTGCCAAGACTCTACCACGCCAATAGCTTCTCTCTTATTTCTTATATCTTCTTCTGGAACAGAAAGAATCTCGCTGAGATACTTATCTGAGAAACCGTCCTTTTTAGCATTTGTAAGAGCTTCATCTGTAGGAACCTTTCCTGAGAAGTTCTTAACAAGAGCTTCTTCTTCTTCAACAAGTTCCTTCATCTGCTCGATGAAATAATGCTTAACCTTTGTAATCTCATGAATCTCTTCAACAGTCGCACCCTTACGAAGTGCTTCATACATCTGGAAATGTCTCTCACTTGAAGGAGTAATAAGAGCCTGAAGAAGCTGTTCCTTAGTCATATCATTGAAGTTCTTAACATGACCAAGGCCATAACGACCCTTCTCAAGTGAACGAATAGCCTTCTGGAATGCCTCTTTATAATTCTTACCTATAGACATTACTTCGCCAACAGCTCTCATCTGTGTACCAAGCTTATCTTCAACGCCTTTGAACTTCTCAAATGCCCAACGAGCAAACTTGATAACAACATAATCTCCATCTGGTACATATTTATCGAGAGTACCATACTTTCCGCAAGGAATCTCATTAAGTGTAAGACCTGAAGCAAGCATTGCAGATACAAGAGCTATAGGGAAACCTGTAGCCTTTGAAGCAAGCGCTGAAGATCTAGATGTACGAGGATTAATCTCGATAACGATAATTCTATCTGATACAGGATCATGCGCGAACTGGCAGTTACAACCACCAATAACCTGAATAGCATCAACGATTGCATAAGCCTGCTGCTGAAGCTTCTTCTGAACTTCTTCTGAAATAGTAAGCATAGGAGCTGAGCAGAAACTATCTCCTGTATGAACTCCCATAGGATCAATATTCTCGATAAAGCATACAGTAATCATATTACCATCTTTATCACGAACAACCTCGAGCTCAAGCTCTTCCCATCCGCTAACGCACTCTTCTACAAGAACCTGTCCTACAAGAGAAGCCTTAAGACCTCTTGCGC
Source organism: uncultured Lachnospiraceae bacterium (assembly GCA_902760415.1). GTDB lineage: Bacteria > Bacillota > Clostridia > Lachnospirales > Lachnospiraceae > Eubacterium_Q. Next base: position 6,670 of record CACWGK010000036.1, on the reverse strand, counting down.
ATACAGTCTGAAGTTCTTCTTTATTATATACGAGACCGCCGCCGGCACCACCCATGGTGTATGCAGGTCTCAAAACAACAGGATATCCAAGTTCATCAGCTATAGAAAGTGCTTCATCAACTGAATAAGCAACTTCTGATCTAGCGACTTCGATTCCGAGTGAGTTCATAGTATTCTTAAACTCTATTCGGTCCTCTCCACGCTCGATAGCATCAACTTGGACACCTATTACCTTAACATCATATTTATCTAACACACCTGCCTCAGCAAGCTCAGAACATAGGTTAAGTCCTGACTGTCCACCTAAGTTAGGAAGAAGTGCATCTGGACGTTCCTTTGCTATAATAGCCTCGAGACGTTTAACATTTAATGGCTCGATATAAGTAACATCTGCCATCTCTGGATCGGTCATAATAGTTGCAGGGTTAGAATTAACCAATACTATCTCATAACCAAGATTCCTTAGAGCCTTACAAGCCTGAGTTCCTGAATAGTCAAACTCACAAGCCTGTCCAATGATAATAGGACCAGAACCTATAATCAGAACCTTATGAATATCTGTTCTTTGTGACATCTTTGTCTCCTCCAAATATAGACCCCGGGATTTTTCTTATTGCATCACAAGATAGCACTCGGAAAAATGCCCAGTTGCGAATACTATAACACAATATCTATTATTTTTCTCCATTTATTTTTAAAAAATACACCAAATATGTAACTTTTTTGATTTATGTCAACAAGAATTCTCATTTTAGTATACATAATATTTTTAAGGTAAATTAAAATGACACTTCTCGGACTTTTCCAAGAAGTGTCATAAGAAAATTAATTATTGATCAATCGATGGTGTCCAATATTCACTGTTGTAAATATCTGTAAGAAGATATGATACTTTACTATTAGCACCAACATTCTCATAGCTAAGTACAAGATCATCCTTATATGTTATCTGTTCTCCAAGATAGTAACTATCTTGATAATTACCATCGTAATCATAGTAATCGCATACAAAATCAATCTTTGCACCATTCTTTATCTCGGTTACTCCCTTTGCAACAGGCATAAGTGAAGAACCTGCAGAAGCACCTGTATCATCTGAACCAAAAGAAGCCTCTTCTTCTGAGTAATCATACCTTGCGCCAGCTATATATCCATCAGGATGTTCACTATCAAAGATAATGATAAGATTACATTTAACTCCATCAACAAATGCAGGAACTCTAGCCTGAACTATAGAATCACCATCATCTGTTTCGGTAGTATCTTCGTAATAGAATGCAACCGGCTGACCATCAATAGCAAACCAAGTATTATCTGTTTCACCTATAAGTTTTCCATCTTCAGTGAAATAATATAGATTATCGAGACCCATATCTACATAACCCTCACCATCATCTACAAACATATTCACCTGAAGATTCTGTATAAGTGCCCAGTCCTCTTTACTCATATCTAGAACATGAGTTCCATCACCCGCATCTGTCCAAACAAGCTTCGATGGATCAAACTGATTATCAGCAACATAACTTGCAGCATCATCTGCATTATATACCGAAGAATCATTCATAAACTGAACATCATCCGAGTCCATACCTTCGATACTTCTATCGCCACCTAAAAAAGCATTTAACAGAGCTCCGATGGCATCTCCACCCGATGTTGTACCTGATGAGGTTCCTGTACCAGCAAGACCCATAAGTGAGCCAAATGCTGAACCTTGGCCACCAGCTGCCACTTGACCAGTAGTCTCAAGTCCTGCAAAAGCCTGCATACATTTATTATATTCACTATCAACACCGATATCATTGTTAATAGCTGCAACAGTACCAACTTTAGAAGCCTTCTTGTAAGGGAAGTACATTGATACTCCATATGCATTCGTCATAGAACGAGATGTCTTATTATATTTTACAGCTCCAAGTACAGCCTCAGAAAGAGCCTTTGCATCATCTGTGCCTATAGAGTTAGCAAAGTTAACAAGATCAATCTGATCAATCTTAGATGAAGTAGCAAACTCTCTTGTTCCTGCTCTTGCATCAGATACTGCTTTATAATTCTCACTCTTTATAAGATTAGTAGTTGAAGTTGAAAAAGCTTTTAATTTGCTTGGAACCGTATTCGAAAACTCTGCAAGATCTATAACAGATAAAGTTGTTTTCTGTCCGCCGCATACTCGATTACACTCTTCCACAAAGCTATCAACTATAACCTGTCCAAGTTCAAGAGTAGGAATAGAAGTATTTGCTCCTATAGCATCTACCCATTTAGTATGATACCAGCCAACACCAGGCTCAGTTTCCTCAGATGCAATAAGATAATCAGCATAATTAGAACACATTTGAGCAGTCTCTAGAGTAGCCATAAGACATGCATCAAATCCTATCCAGTCGAACTTCTGTCCAGTAGATTTAAGAGCCTGATTTATCTCGGATAAATCCATAGAACCTGCATTCTTATGCTTCTCATCATATCCATAACCAGTAATCGAGCCACCGCCATGATCCCAGAATATAAGAGCCTGTCGATTAGCAGGATAATTCTCTGTACAATAATTGATGAAACGAACAAGTGTATTAGGATCAGTCATAGCTCTGTCGCCATCATCATCCACCAGAAGTTCCATCTTTCCGCTACGAACTCTATATATCTGATTAACACTACTACTTATACCTGAAGTCTTCCAACCGTTACAACCACCTGTATAAACAATAATATTAAGATTATCCGGAATATTTGCCTTAGCCATCTCACCAAGGTCATTTGTAGCCATACCAGAACGAGACTCAAGATCAGTACCGCACATAAACACCATTACGGTTACTGTATCCTGTCCATTCCCAAGAATTGTTGTATATTTATCTCTTGAACCTGCCGCTACATCAGTGTTTAGCTTTCCAGTATTATTAAGTCCATTTTGCCATCCAGTAGATGTAGAACCACCAGCAAATCCACCAAAAAGACTTCCAACATCCCCAAAACTAGTTGTACTTGCTCCTGTACCAACATTACTTGTACTTGTAGATGTATAATCAGTCATTCCAGAGCCAAGTCCGCTTGAATCTGAACCAGTACTACCAAGTCCAGAACCGCCTCCACCTCTAAGCATCATTATAACAATGATAATTATGATAATAAGAGTTCCTGAGCCGCCTCCAATTTTAGCAGCTCGATTACCTCCTCCAGAACTAGTCCTACCCTGATAAGTATCTTGTCTTCCAACAGGTCCTGTACCTAGTCCTTCACCACGACGATGTACACCTTTGGAATTACCAGTTGTAGTTTTCTGTCTATTACTACTTCTTGGATCCATTTTGCCCTCCTGTCATATCATTTCTATAAAATGAATCTACTATCTTTACAATATAAAACAAATAGTAAATATAGCTTCTTAATTATAATACAACAAATACTCTTTTAAAAGATTTTTAAGTAACTAACAAAAAAACCAGAAAATGACTTTTCTGGTTTTTTGCATATATATCAATGAATATATTACTCTTTAGTCTTCCTCTGCGTTCTCTTCTTTGCGTGCCTTAATTCCTTCTGTAAGAAGTGGAACGATCTTGTTAAGATCACCAACGATTCCATAATCAGCTACATCGAAGATAGGTGCAGACTCATCTTTATTTATTGCTATGATGATTTCAGACTCTTCCATACCTGCTGTATGCTGAATAGCACCAGAGATACCAATTGCAAAGTAAACAAGTGGACGTACAGTCTTACCTGTCTGACCAACCTGATGATCCTTCGAAAGCCATCCATTATCAACAACTGCACGAGAGCAAGCTATCTCACCGCCAAGAGCATCAGCAAGATCCTGAAGAATCTTGAAGTTCTCAGCAGAACCAACACCTCTACCACCTGCAACAAGTATCTTAGCCTTCTGTATATCAACTGAAGACTGAACAGACTTGATGATATCAAGAATATCTACATACTTGTTATCTGGAGTAAATCCAGGATTGAATTCTACAACATCACACTCTCTTCCAACTTCCTTAGGACTTCTCTTCATAACACCAGGTCTAACTGTTGCCATCTGAGGTCTAAAGTCAGGACAAGCAATTGTAGCAATAGTGTTACCACCAAAAGCTGGTCTTGTCATAAGAAGCTGATTGTGCTTCTGCTGATCTTCCTTACCTGGAATAGGATTAAGTGGGAAGTCACCGATCTCAAGTGATGTACAGTCAGCTGTAAGTCCTGTATGAACTCTTGCACATACACGAGGTGCAAGGTCACGACCGATCGCTGTAGCACCGATCAGGAATACATCTGGCTTAAATTTGTTAATTACTTCTGACAGAGCATGTGCATATGGCTCTGTTCTGTACTCCTTAAGCTCTGGATCATCAATAAGGATAACCTTATCTGCTCCATGCTCCTTAAGATGGAATACCTTATTCTTAATATCTGAACCACAGAGTACTGCAACAACCTCAGTATCAAGGTCCTTTGCAAGCTCTATAGCTTTTCCCATAAGCTCGTATGTAATCTCAGTGATGTGATTATCGATCTGCTGAGCAAAGACATACACGCCCTTATATTCTTCTAAAGACATTTTTGGACCTCCTTAAATTACAAACTTCTCAGCAAGCTTAGCAAGAATATAATCTGCTGCTTCACTTGCAGTCTCAGGTGCAACCTTTTCACCAGCGCCCTTAGCTACCTTATCGGAAGCCTTTGCAATCTGTGTAGGAGAACCCTTAAGTCCCATGTTACAATCTTCAAGTGTATCAAGAGCATCTCTATCAAACACTGTGATTTCCTCTTCAAATGCATCGAAGATTCCACCTGGAGTCATATATCTTGGCTCATTTAACTCAGAAAGAGCTGTGATAAGACATGGCATCTTAGCCTTAAGGATATGATGTCTGTCATCATACTGTCTCTTAACAACAACTGAATCACCCTCAATCTTAAGCTCTTCAGCATAAGAGATAAGAGGCAGATCAAGATGTTCTGAAATCTGAGGACCAACCTGAGCTGTATCACCATCGATAGCCTGACGACCAGTAATGATAAGGTCATATTCAAGCTTTCTGATTGCAGCTGCAATTGTCTGAGAAGTAGCCCAAGTATCAGCACCACCAAGTCTTCTATCTGTAACAAGTACAGCCTTATCTGCTCCCATAGCAAGAGCTTCACGAAGAACATCCTCAGCCTTTGGAAGACCCATAGTTACAACAGTAATTTCAACATTATCAGCACCCATATCATCCTTGATACGAAGAGCAGCTTCAAGACCTGCCTTATCATCTGGATTCATTATAGATGCCATAGCATTTCTATCGAGAGTACCATCTGGCTTGAACTTAACTCCTGCCTTAGTATCAGGTACCTGTTTTACACAAACAACTATCTTCACACCTGTACCCTCCTTACGCTAATATATTTCCTGAGATAACCATACGCTGAACTTCGCTGGTTCCCTCATAAATCTCTGTAATCTTTGCATCACGCATCATACGCTCAATCTCGTACTCCTTGATATAACCGTATCCACCGTGAAGCTGAACAGCCTTAGTAGTTACTTCCATAGCTGTCTCTGCCGCATAAAGTTTAGCCATAGCTGCTTCTACACTGTAAGAAACCTTTGCGCCATCAGCAAACTCCTGCTTCTTCATAGCTGCCTTATATACAAGCATCTTAGCAGCCTCAACCTTAGTTGCCATATCAGCAAGCTGGAACTGAGTATTCTGGAAAGCAGAGATTGAACGGCCAAACTGCTTTCTTTCCTTAGTATAAGCAATTGTTCTCTCAAGTGCTCCCTCTGCGATACCAAGTGCCTGAGCAGCGATACCGATACGACCACCATCAAGAGTATGCATAGCGATTCCAAAGCCCTTACCCTGAGCACCAAGAAGTGCTGACTTAGGAATACGAGCATCCTGGAAAATAAGCTCATATGTTGAAGAACCACAGATTCCCATCTTGTTTTCTTTTGTACCAAATGTAAATCCTGGTGTATCCTTGTCGACGATAAATGCAGAAATTTCCTTCATCTTACGTCCACGCTTCTCAATGATACCTGTAACAGCGATTACAATGTAAACATCAGCTACCTTACCATTTGTAATGAAGCACTTAGATCCATTAAGAACCCACTCTTCTCCATCAAGTACAGCCTTTGTCTGCTGCATCTGAGCATCAGTACCTGCACCTGGCTCTGTAAGAGCAAATGCACCAAGTTTCTTTCCTGAAGCAAGATCTGCAACATACTTTTCCTTCTGCTCAGGTGTTCCATATGTAAGTATCGGATCGATACAAAGTGAAGTATGAGCTGAAAGAATAACTGAGGTAGTAGCACATACCTTAGCCATCTCCTCTACTGCCATAATATAAGTGAGAACATCACAGCCCTGACCACCATACTCCTTTGGTACTGGGATACCAAGGAAGCCAGCCTTAGCCATCTTCTCAACCGTTTCACTTGGAAATCTATGTTCTTCGTCGATTTCCATAGCAAGTGGCTTTACTTCTTTTTCAGCGAACTCTTTGAAAAGTTCACGAGCCATCTCATGCTTCTTATCAAGTGTGAAATCCATGATTTTTCCTCCATGATTTTGTTTATATCATCAGCCAGCGAGGACAGTCCTCGCCGGTTTTATTACAGTGCGTCTACAGGTGTCTTTGTACGGTCTTCGTTATACTGATAGAATCCCTTACC
>CACWGK010000035.1:22190-31368 GCA_902760415.1 uncultured Lachnospiraceae bacterium | reverse complement strand
TATAATTGCTTCAAATCTTAGTCATCTTGCCATAGCAAGATGACTTCCTTGTTTTTAATCGAGATTGCGGAACTCGGAACGAGTTTCGCAATTACCTAAAATATAATTATTTGTGTATCTTTTTGATGATTCGGAAGATGACGACGTTCTGGTAGATTAGTGGGGCATCTTGCTGATAGAATATGATGCCGTCTACCGGGGAACGTACTTCGCTCAGGACGTGTCCATCCATCGGATCGATGATTTCTGCAAGCAGGTCACCACGTCTTACTTCAACATTTACGTTCTTCATTCTCTTGAAGAAGCCTGCTGATTCGGACTTGATGGATATCATTTCATCCTCTTCCATAATGGTGGATATATTTCCGCCCATACTATTATACTTGATTATTCCCATTCGGGAAAGAAATCTTAATACTGCGCTTGTAGCAATCTCGGCATATTCCTCATTTATACGGCTTGTACCGCCTGAATATAGTGAGAATGCCTCGGTTCCTGCCTTCTGCCAGTTGTAGTTCAGTGTACCTTCGTCGAAGGCTCTCATTTCTGCCAGCATGACAAATGGAAGTCCGAAGAGGTTTGCGAGATTGGTGCTCTCGTATCCTGTCTTCATGATTCTAACATGTGGAATGAAACGGCCGCGCATGTAATATGAAGGAAACTGAATTCCGTAGGAATATTTACCCAGTTCTTCCATAAGGGCCGCCGCCAGACGGCTGGTGGCTGTTCCTTCCGGGTTACCAGGGAACTCCCTGTTAATATCTGAATCATCAGATAGCCAGAACTTATGGTTGGCATTCATGGCACTGTAGTTAACAGATGGAATCAGCAGAACTGACTTGCCGTGAACGATATCGCCATGCTCTTCTATCTCTGAAAGTCTTGATGCCAGCTTCGAACATATATAGAGCTGTTGATGCTCATTTCCGCGCATGGCACCTACTATAGCTGCGCTTGGCTCTGCCTCTGAAGGATCTGAATAAGAACCTGCACCATATACAAAGCCGTATATATTATGCTCACCACTAAATGGTGTTTCATACGAAAATATTGTCTTCTGTCTCATATTATATCCCCAAATATCATTTGATAAGTAGCAAATTATTAGTTAGTTGTTCACCCACTTTATAACTCAACTATACGTGCAAGGAGAGATCCCATTTCGATAGCTGGATATTCTCTGATGGCTGTGATGGTTCCGCTAGTTGGTGCGATTACCTTCTGCTCAACTGTACCTGTAAGAACGTTGATTACAGATCCCATCAGCATGCCTGCTTCAACCCTGTCGTGAACATCTACATTTGGAATAAATATTCCACTACTTTCGGAATTAATATATGTAACCTGATTATCTCTTGCAACATGTGGCTTCTTAACCTGATTGATCTCGCCCTGCCACATTCCGAGCGACTTCATGATGGCGAAGATTCCATCTACCAGCTGATTGCCGTACTTCTGATCTATTCTATACGCTGAAGTTGATTCTGTCACGCAGGATATAACGCCGCGCTGATTCAGCTCGTATACGAGACTACCGTTCTTAACCTGATTTGATGGATGAATCCATACCATATCCGTGTTGAGCTTAGTTGCGTATGGCATAATCTCGTCGACCATGTCGTCATTCATTCTAATCTGAGGAATCTCTTTAAGGTAGAGATCACTTCCGTGAATGTCGAGACAGAACGCTGCCTTCGGACCATCCTCGCTGCTTGTGATGTCATCGATGAGGCAGCTAGCTGCATACTCACCAAGAGCACCGCTCTTTGCACCCGGAAAGAGCTCATTCATATCCAGCTCCGGACCAGGTATTTCTCTAGTCTTTGCCTCCAGTGCCAGAGGATTTATGTATGGGTACACATCAACAATACCCGTAAGACTTCCATAATCCTCTTTGATCCTACGAATCACTTCGTAGCAAATGTACATTCCCTGAAGCTCGTCGCCATAGATTCCAGACACAAGCGCGATACGCTTCTCATCTCCGGTTATATTATCTGGCGTGAGTCTGTTCTTTTTTATCTTGAGAACCTCATTTACCATGAGATTTACTCTTGCAACAGTTTCTATCATTATATGTATCCCCTATATAACTACCTTGCTATCATTTCTCTAGCCGCAGCAACTACGCTGTCTGTCACGCTGGTGCCTCCCAGAAGACGTGCGAGTTCCATAACTCTGCCCTCGTCGTCCAGCTTCCTTATACCAGTGATAGTCTTATCTCCCACAACTTCCTTCTCAATCACAAATGCCGTATCTGCGCATGCAGCTATCTGTGGTAAATGTGTTATGGAGATTATCTGTCTTGAAGCAGCCAGTCTCTTCATGGCAGCTCCTACCTTCTCTGCTGTGATACCACTGATTCCCACATCTATTTCGTCGAAAATGAGGGTTGGTGTATCCGCTGCTTCGGAAACAACTGACTTGATAGCCAGCATTACACGAGACAGTTCACCTCCGGAAGCTACATTTACCAGCGGTCTCATATCTTCGCCTACGTTAGTCGAGATTATAAACTCTGCGATATCATTTCCATTCGAGGAGAAACTATCGGACTTTTCAAATGACATATCAAACCTTACGTCATTGAAGTTAAGGTCCTTCATCGCGTCTGTGATGACTTTACATAGCTTCTTAGCTGCTTTCTTTCTAGCGTCTGTAAGCTTGTCTGAATCCTTCGAAAGCTTGAGAAGAAGTTCGTCCTTCTCTTTCTCAAGGCTTCTAAGTGTATCTTCAAATCCTGTAAGTTCTTCCTCTTCTGCCTTAAGTGACTCAAGGGTTTCCAGCACATCTGTGATGGTTCTACCGTATCTTGACTTAAGTGTGTTGACAAGATTCAGTCTCTCTTCAGCACTTCGAAGCGACTCCTCGTCGAACTCCATATCTGAGATGTAGTCAGCAAGTTGTCTATTAAAATCGCTTATCAGTGAATCGATATCTGTAAGTGTACTGATGAGGGAATCTGCTCCTTCATCGTACTTTGAAAGTTGCTGCAATTGTCTCAGTGCTTCGGACACCTGGCTTCCGCCTGACGAATCTCTGTCATAGCCTGTGAGTGCTTCAACCTCGGAGGTTATCTCTGCTATCGACTGAGCATTACTTGCTTTTCTGTAGAGTTCCTCCAGCTCATCATCTTCACCTTCGACAAGCCTGGCGGATTCGATATCATTTATCTCATATTGAATGTAGTCGAGCCTCTTTGCACGCTCGGTCTCATCCATATTGAAACTTCCAAGTTTATCTAATATGTCGCGATATGCTTTATAGTCCTCTGCGACTTTCTTCTTTAGTCCCGCAATTGACTGATCGTAGGAATCAACAATTTCCAGGTGGCGGGATGCCTGGAGTAATGTCCTCTGCTCGTGCTGAGCATGAAGGCTTATCAGCATCTGGGCAACCTTGCGAAGCTTTGCCACAGTAACTGTGCTACCATTAATTCGATTGATGGACTTACCGCCTGCAAGACGTCTGGAGATAAGGAGCTCTCCATCCTGAACATCTATTTCTTCTTCCTTAAGTGACTCCGCCAGTGTGTCATCAACTGAAAACAGGAGTTCAACCATTCCGTCCTTATCTGGATTTCTAAGAAGCGAGCTATCGAAGCGGCCTCCCAGTCCTATCCCGATGGAACCTATTATAATGGATTTGCCGGCACCGGTTTCACCGGTAAGGATATTCAGGCCCTCGGCAAAATCCACATCCAGCTCGTCTATAAGAGCCAGATTAACTATATGTAGATTTACAAGCATACTATCTAACCTCGTTACCTTTCTGCCTGCCGTTTAATTTCCAATCTTTTTCTTAAGTATCTCGTAGACGCTGGACTCTTCAAGTTTTATCATCGTAAATGTGTTAGGCGATGATGTGATAGTCACTGTGTCGTCCGGCATCATACTATGATTGTTGGTACCATCGAAGGATACGAGACCCACATTGTCTGCGTCTTTCCTCTTCTCGATAAGTTTCAGGGTGATCTTATCATTTGCACCAAAGACCACGCTTCTGCTGGAGAGGGAATATGGTGAAATCGGTGTCATCACCAGCAGCCTTGCATCTGGCTGAACTATCGGACCACCAGCGGACAGATTATAGCTAGTAGAGCCGGTCGGTGTGGACACGATGATTCCATCTGCCTCGATAGTATCAAAATATTTATCATTTACATTTATCTCAACCGTGACAAGTCGGAGCGAGTTCTCACGGGCAAGTACTACATCATTGAGGGCTTCATGTTTATATGAAGTGGAATTGATTTCTACGCTTCCTGTTAGCATCATGCGTTCTTCGAGAACATATTTGCCTGAAATGAGTCTATCGATCATCTTGTCGATCTTGCTGACCACAACCTCGGTCATGAAGCCGACTACTCCGAGATTCACGCCGATCACAGGAACGTCGGTTCCTACAAGGGCATGGGACACGCGGAGCATAGTTCCGTCGCCGCCCATTACGATAACCGCTTCAACGCCATCTAGAGACGCACGAATAACTTCTGTCGAAAGTCCTGCAACTAACCTTACCGTCGCCCCCTTCTCCAGAAGCTTCTTCTCGATTTCCTTAGAAACCTGCAGTCCCTCGTCCTTAATCTCATTTGCAATTATCAGAAAGCTTTTTAATCCATTCATACTACTTAACCAATATATCTACTTATTTGAATATATTTACTTATCAAGGGTTGTGTGGCTGTCCTCAACCAGCTGCTTGATAGTTTTCTTATAATCCTCTTCGAGTAAAATGTCATTTTCCTGAATCTCAGCTGTCTTTCTGAGATGAATCAGATATTCGATATTCCCCTCTGGACCTTTCACTGGCGAAAAGTCGAGACCAAGTATCTCAAAGCCACTTGTTAAAGCGAAGCAAGATACATTTTCGATAACCTCTACGTGTACCGACTTATCTCTAACGACGCCCTTCTTGCCAACCTTCTCGCGGCCCGCTTCAAACTGAGGTTTGATGAGACATACGACCTCTGCATCTTCCTTAAGAAGATCTCTTAGAGGTGGCAGAACCTTGGAAAGTGAGATAAATGACACGTCCACGGATGCGAACTCTATCTTGTCGTCTATATCCTCCGGTTTCACGTAACGAATGTTGGTCTTCTCCATGCAGATAACTCGCTCATCCTCGCGGAGTTTCCAGGCAAGCTGGCCATAACCCACATCGACCGAGTAAACCTTGACAGCGCCATTTTGGAGCATGCAATCTGTGAAGCCGCCTGTGGACGCTCCCACATCCATGCAGACTTTGCCTTCAAGTTCTATCGGGAAGACCTGCATAGCCTTCTCGAGTTTCAGACCGCCACGACTCACGTACTTCAAAGTCTTGCCTCTAACCTCAATGGATGCAGTCTCCGCAAATGTACTTCCGGCCTTATCTTCCTTCTCACCGTCCACATATACAATTCCTGACATTATGATGGCCTTCGCTTTCTCGCGAGACTCAGCAAGTCCCTGCTCAACAAGCATAACATCTAATCTCTTCTTTGCCATTTTAACTAATCTATATCTTTCTTATCTTTTTTCAAAATGAGTCAGCATTTACCTCCGACGTAAAAGGTGACTCATTTTTGAGTCACTTTTTACGTCGGAGGTGATAAGTGACTCATTTTTGGATTTTTAATTTTAGGTCCTGGGTGATGCTTGCGGCATCGAGTCCCTGTTCTTCGCGAAGTTTCGCTACGCTGCCGTGCTGCAGGGTCTCTGACTTTATACAGTAATGAAGCAGCCTTGTAGACCTGTCGCCGGACATCGCCATTTCATAAGCAATCGCTTCGCCGACGCTGCCTCTCTGAACTGACTCCTCGATGACAGCTACATTTTCGAAGTCCTGTATAGTCTGGCGGATACGATCTACATCCAGTGGATTAATGAATCTCACGTTTATCAGCGCAGGTTCATATCCGAACTCTTCACGAATATTATCTCGAACCTTGGCAGCGGTCTCGACCATACTGCCAACTGCAAAGATTGCAAGTGACTCGCACTTCTCTTCGCCCACCTGAGAGCTGAAGTTGATAACTTCTGACTTTCCTTCGATGAACTGGAACTGTCTGTCATCCATTTCCGTGTAAGCGGCGCCCTTTGGATACTTAATGCAGACTGGGCCATCATGACTCACTGCATAGTCCATAGCATCCTCCAGTTCCTTCGCGCCCTTCGGAGCAAGTATAGTTAGTCCTGGAATACTTCTAAGGTATGCGGTGTCGTAGATTCCCATGTGGGTCTCGCCGTCCTCGCCTACGATTCCGGATCTATCGATCATTACGATTACGTGAAGCTTCTGCAGCGCCACGTCATGCAGCAGCTGATCATAGCCTCTTTGCAAAAATGAACTATATATCGCTACAACTGGTATATAGCCGCCCTTTGCAAGGCCCGCTGCGAAGGTCAGCGCGTGCTGCTCCGCTATTCCTACGTCGTACGCTCTATTTGGGTATGCCTTCTGGAACGGTCTCACCCCAGTTCCTCTGGACATAGCCGCCGTTATGGCTACGATCTTCTGGTTCTTCGCTCCCAGCGAAAGGAGCTTCTTCGCAAATATATCTGTATATGTCTGAACAGACTTAACCCGGAGCGCCTTTCCTGTCTCAGGATCAAATGGACCGACCCCATGAAAATGCTCCGGATATCTTTCAGCTATCTTATATCCCTTACCTTTAACTGTCTTAACATGAACAATAACAGGACGACCAAGCTTAAATGCGTCGTTGAAAATCTCCGTCATTTGCTCGATATCATGACCGTCGATTGGGCCAACGTAAGTAATGCCCATATCGCCAAATATAGTTCCTGGCACAAAGAGATTCTTGATAGAATCCTTCGACTTCTTGATACCCTTGGCAACCTTATGTCCAACGGTTGGGATATCAAGGAGAGCGTTCTCAACATTTGACTTCAGTTCGTTGTAGGACTTACCTACACGGAACTTAGAAAGACTGCTCGAGAGTCCGCCCACATTTTGCGAGATAGACATTTCATTATCATTTAGGACAATAAGCAGATTCGACTTAAGGCCCGCCAGCTGATCAAGCGCCTCAAATACCATACCACCTGTCATGGAGCCATCTCCAATAACCGCGCAGATTCTCTCACTGCTGCCGCGGAGGTCTCTCGCCTCAGCAAGACCCATAGCTGCAGAGATAGACGTAGAACTGTGACCCGTGTTAAATGAATCTGATTCGGATTCACATGTCTTAGGGAAGCCACTTATTCCGCCGTACTGTCTGAGTCTATAAAAGTCATCCTTTCTGCCTGTAAGAATCTTATGTGTATAGGACTGATGACCTACGTCGAAGACAATCTTGTCCTCAGGAAGATTCATACAAAGATGAAGTGCCATGGTAAGTTCCACCGCACCTAGATTGGAAGCCAGGTGTCCGCCTGTCTTCGCTACACTATTTATAATAAACCTGCGGATTTCCTCAGCCAGAACCGGCATTTCGGAAGACTTTAGGTTTTTAATATCATTTTCTTTTTCTATTCTATCAAGTAAACTCACTGGTGAATAAACTCCTGTTTTCCCTGATAAGTCGCGGGACCTATCAGTTATCTCGAACGATCAAGAACTCTATAAGTTCTATCATAAGCGCACGGAACTTAGATTCTGGAACCTTAGAACGTACTATATCTATCGCTTCCTCAGAACACTCTCTAACGTACTCCTTCGCACGCTCCAGGCCGTACTCAGCCACAAATGTATTCTTCTCATTTCGAGCATCCTGATTTACTTCCTTGCCAAGCTTCTCAGCGCTACTTGTCACATCCAGGATATCGTCCTGTACCTGGAATGCCATGCCCACCAAGTATCCAACTCGGCCTAAAGCATCTATTATATCACCCTCGCATCCAGCAAGATATGCACCAATCTTAAGTGGAGCCTTGATGAGTGCGCAGGTCTTGTGATCATATATATAATCTCTATCTTCGGTAGTTGTTGGCTCTCCCGATAGTTCAACGTCGAGTGCCTGACCGCCAAGCATACCATGGATTCCAGTAGCCTGAGACAGTTCATTTGAAGCCTTGATAAGACTTAGTAGTAAATCGCTATTATCTCGGTCTTCTGACTTTTTCTCACCTACCGAACATATATATTGGTTTATAGTCTCATATGCGTAATTAAGTAATGCATCACCCGCAAGTATTGCTGTTGACTCATTGAATGCCACATGGACCGTAGGCTTGCCACGTCTCAGCGAATCATTATCCAGAGCCGGAAGATCATCATGAATCAGCGAATGGGTATGTATCATCTCAATCGCTGCCATAAATGCATCGCATGCCTCTACCACGTCCTTTGCATCTACCGTATCGGCATTTGGTTCATTTCCACCTTCCAACATCATCTTATAACTAAGATATAAAAGAGTCGGTCTGATTCTCTTGCCGCCTGCCTGCATCGCGTAGTTCATAGCCTCCACCAGCTTTGAAGGGTAACCCTCCTCGCGTGGCAGCTGCGCCATAACCTTCTTATCAACAAGCTTTATAATATTCTCGAGATCCTTAGTCATATCTCTGTTCTGTCTCCTCTATAATGTAACGATATTGCAGCATCCAAAATACTACGGAAAACTCTTTTCAGTCATCTTATCTAATCTGGCTGACAGAGAATTAATAGGCTTTGTCAGCGGCTTATCTATCAAGAAAAGTCTAATCTTATCAAGTAGTATTCCAGCTGCAAAAAGTACCACCATGGTCATAAGTAAATGGAGTATCATTACAGGTCCATCATAATACTTTGAATTATCAAACACATCTTTAAAAAGAAATGCTCTCATATCGCCTATGTGAAACAAATATACTGCAAATACTGATGGCGCAACATATTTAATCATTCTTGATAACAGCGATTCTTTAATATCTATTTTCTTAAATACTGTTAATGCTACTATCGCAACCAGTATTGGGAATATCTTTTCTGTTCCCCATGAAAAATAGTAGATATATCCATCATTTCCAGCCTTTGCTGCAACTGCTCTCATGAAGAAAAGGAGCAATACCTCTGCCGCAAGCAGCATTAACAAGATTAACTTATCAAACTTAAAGCTTATATTGTATTTCCTAAGATAAGCACCCACGAAATAGAGAATTACATATATGATTACTCCATTTCCTCCCGATATCCATCTCGAAAAGCTTAGGTCCTTAGTAATAGGAAGCATCATGCATGATCCAAATGTATA